>NZ_JBSFKD010000044.1:0-57702 GCF_053598395.1 Streptomyces sp. NPDC001135
GACCCACCTCTCCGGTGGGCGGCCCCTCATCACGGGCCGTCAATTCCGGGCCGGGGGGGCGGCGCGGGGCGGGGGGCGCCCGCCCCCCCGGAACGGCTGCCGTGGACCCCGCTCGGGTCCACGGACCCCGGCCGGGAGCCGTCCCTCCCGTCCGGAGCCTTCCGACAGGCCGGCCACATGAGCCGGCCCGCCGAGACCTCCGGCGGACCGGCCACACGAACCGGCCCGCCAAGTCCTCCCGGCCGGCCGCCCTTACGGGGCGACCGCCGAGCCTTCCGACGAGCCACCCGCCAGGGGTGACCGCCAAGTCCTCCGGCAGGCCGCCGCACGAGCGACTCTGCCGAGATCTCCGGCGAACCGCCCGTACGGGGCGACCGCCAAGTCTGTCCGCGGGCCACCCGTACGGGGCGACCGCCAAGTTTGTCGGCGGGCCACCTGTGCGCGGTGGCCCACGAGTTCGTCCGGTGGGCCGGCCGTGGGACGGCCGGCTGCCGGAGCGCGTGGGGGATCAGGCCTGGGCGGCGATCCGGGCGAGGCGCTGGGCCTCCTCGCGGGTGCTGCGGGCGACGGCGTCCTCGTCGACGGTGAGCAGGCGGCCGTTCTCCACGATCTGCCTGCCGTTGACGAAGGAGGCCGACACAGGGGCCGCGGCGCCGAAGACCAGCGCGGTCACCGGGTCCGCGATGGACGCGTGGGCGAGGGTGTCCATCTTCCACAGGACCACGTCGGCCAGCTTGCCCGGCTCCAGCGAGCCGATCTGCTCGGCGCGGCCGAGGACCTGGGCACCTCCGTAGGTGCCGAGCCGCAGCGCCTGGCGGGCGTTCAGCGCGGCCTCGCGGTGCGCGCCGAGCCGGTTGATCAGCAGGGCGTTGCGCAGTTCGGTGTGCAGTTCGCCGGACTCGTTGGAGGCGGTGCCGTCGACGCCGAGGCCGACCGGGACGCCGGACTTCAGCATGTCGGGGACACGGGCGATACCGGCGGCGAGGCGGGCGTTGGACGACGGACAGTGGGCCACGCCCGTCTTCGTGCGGGCGAACGCGGCGATGTCGGAGTCGGTCATGTGGACGCAGTGCGCCATCCACACGTCCTCGCCGAGCCAGCCCGTGGACTCGAAGTAGTCGGTCGGGCCCATGCCGAACAGCTCGTGGCAGAACCTCTCCTCCTCCACGGTCTCCGAGCCGTGGGTGTGCAGCCGTACGCCGAGGCGGCGGGCCAGCTGGGCGCCCTCACGCATGAGTTCGGTGGAGACGGAGAAGGGGGAGCAGGGGGCCACGGCCACCTGGGTCATGGCGTCGAAGGAGGCGTCGTGGTGCTCCTTGACGGTCGCCTCGGTCGCCGCGAGCGCGCCCTCCAGCGTCTCGACGGCGAAGTCCGGCGGCAGTCCGCCGTCCTTCTCGCTGCGGTCCATCGAGCCGCGGGCCAGCGTGAAGCGGACGCCCGTCTCGGCGGCGGCCCGGATGATCGAGCCGGACAGGTCGCCGGAGCCGTGCGGGAAGACGTAGTGGTGGTCCATGGCGGTGGTGACACCGCCGCGGGCCATCATCGCGAGGGACCCCTGCGCGGCCGCGTAGGTCATCCGCTCGTCGATGCGCGCCCAGGTGGGGTAGAGCGCGACGAGCCAGTTGAACAGGTTGTGGTCGGTGGCCAGACCCCGGGTGATCCACTGGTAGAAGTGGTGGTGGGTGTTGACCAGACCGGGGGTGGCCAGGTGGCCGCTCGCGTCGATCCGGAGCACCACGTTCTCCAGACCCTCGGGGGCCTGACCGGCGCCGACCGACTCGATCCGGTTGCCGGCGAGGACGAGGTACCCGGAGGCGTACTCCGTGTCGCCCGCGTCCACGGTCGCGATCGCGCAGTTCTCGATGATGACGCGCTGGGCTGCCGATGGTGCCATCGTGCTTCCTTGTCTTTGAGTGGCGGGCCCGTGGACAGGGGAGGGGGAGGGTCCACGGGAGGGCACGGCAGGACCCTAGGAGGATTTGAGTGCCGGAGCCGGTTGGCGGCTCCGGGTGCCGAGGTGAGAGAAGAACAGGTGGGGCGGGACCGGGACGACGGGGGAGTTGTCGGCGATCAGCCGGGTGCGGGACGTGGTGGTGCGCCGGTGCGCGGCGGGGACGAGCCGCGGGACAGGAGGCTTCTCGTCCACCGGGTGCACGGACGCCGCGGCGTCCTCGCTGTGCACCGGCGGGGTGGAACAGGGGGCTTCGGCAAACCCCTGCGCACGCTGTGCCATGGTGTTCCCTCCGGTGTGGCGTGTCCCCGGCCCGGGCGGGCGGGACCGGGGCACGCGTCCCGCGTCAGAGGTTGGTCATGTCCACCGGGATCTTCGGCTCGCAGCCGTCCCGGAGGATGGTCGCCTCGATCAGGCCGTAGGGCCGGTCGGCGGCGAAGTAGACCTCGTTGTCGTTCTTGAGCCCGAAGGGCTCCAGGTCGACCAGGAAGTGGTGCTTGTTCGGCAGCGAGAAGCGGACCTCGTCGATCTCGCTGCGGTTGTTGATGATGCGCGCACCCATCTGGTACAGCGTCTGCTGCAGGGAGAGGGAGTAGGTCTCGGCGAAGGCCTGGAGCATGTGCTTCTTGACCTGCTCGTAGGACTTCTCCCAGTGGGGCATCTTCTGCTCGTCGTCGGTCCAGTTGAACCGCCAGCGGCCGGAGACCTGGGTGGCCAGGATGCGGTCGTACGCCTCCTGCAGGGTCGTGTACTTGTCCTTGACGTAACCCCAGAACTCCGAGTTCGTCGAGTTCATCACGACCAGGTCCTTCAGGCCGGAGACGACCTCCCACTTCTGCCCGTCGTAGGTGACCTGGGTGACGCGGATCTCCTGGCCCTTGCGGACGAAGGAGTGCTTGACCTCGTCGGCGCCGATGAACTTGGAGTTGGCGTCGGAGGTCTCGATCCGCTCCCAGGCGTACTCCTCGATGCGGATCCGGGCGCGGTGGATCGGCTCCTGCGAGGTGACGAAGTGCCGGGCGAGGTGGATGCCGAACTGCTCGGCCGACTCGATGCCGTACTCCTTGGCGAACGCGTACACCGTGTTCTTGGTGGTGTCGGTCGGCAGGCAGTTGGCGTTGGAGCCGGAGTAGTGGACCTCCTCCATGTCGCCGCTCAGCGCGACGGAGACGTTGAGGTCCTTGATGTGGTGGGTGGCGCCGTCCCGCGTGATCTTTACGACTCGGTTCTCGGCCTTGCCGTACTGGTTCTGTCCCAGGATGGTCGGCATTAGCTAGCTCCCTCGGTAAACGGAGTAGCCGAACGGGTTGAGCAGCAGCGGTACGTGGTAGTGCTCGCCCGGTACGACGGCGAACGTGATCGCCACCTCCGGGAAGAACACCGCCGGTCCGCTGTCCCGATTCGCGGGGGCGTCCTGCTGCGCATCGGCTTGCTTCTTCGCAGTTTTCTCTTCGAAATACGCCTCGACGGCGAAGTCGAGCCGTACGTGTGTGGTCCCCTCCGGCAGGGCCGGCAGGTCCTTGCACCGGCCGTCGGCGTCGGTCGCGGAGCCGCCGAGCGTCTGCCAGTCCGCCGCGCGCCCGGAGCGGGCGGAGAGCTGGACGGCGACCCCCTCGGCGGGGCGGCCGGCCGAGGTGTCCAGGATGTGTGTGGACACGGAGGCGGTGGTGCTGGTGCTCATGGTGTCAGGCGTCCTCTTCGACGAGTCGGGCCAGTCGGATTCGGTTGATCTTGCCCAGCTCGGCGCGGACGATCTCCCGCTCCTGCTCCGGCGTGTTCCCGATCCGCTCCTTGACCGCGTCGCGCATCTGCTCGCCGGTCCGGCCGGTGGCGCAGATGAGGAAGACATGGCCGAACTTCTCCTGGTAGGCCAGGTTCAGTTCGAGCAGCTCGGCCTTGAGCTCCTCGGAGGCGCCGGCCATGCCGCGCTGCTCGCGGGCGGAGGTCGGGTCGCCGGGCCTGGGCCGCCCGATCGGCGGATGCCCGGCCATCGCCTCCTCCAGGTCCGCGGTGCTCAGCTCGGCCATGGCGGCGTCGCCGGCGGCGTAGAGCGCGTCCGCGGTGGCGTAGGGGCGGGCGGCGAGCAGTCGCCGGACCCACTCGGTGGAGGCGCACGCCTCGTGGAGGGCGGCGAGGGCCGCGCGCTCCTCCAGGGCGTTGAACCGGGCCAGGCCCGGGGGCGTGGAAGTGGAAGTCACGGGAGCCTCCGTGGCCGGATTCGGCCTTCGTGCTGAACGGGCTGCCTGTAGCTAACGCTCTCCGAAACACCGCGTCAACACTTTGTTGAAAATTCGGGACGGCATCCCGAATGGCGGTCAGCCCTCTTTCACACGGTTGAGATAGTTGTAGACCGTGAAGCGGCTCACGCCGAGCGCGCTCGCCACGGTCTCCACGCCGTGGCGCACCGCGAAGGCGCCACGCGCCTCCAGTATCCGTACGATCTCCTGTTTGGACTTGCGGTCCAGGTCGGCCAGCGGCTTGCCGCGCCTGCGCTCCATGGCGGCCAGGATGTGGTCGAGGGAGTCGGCCAGCTGGGGCAGGCGTACGGCGACGACGTCGGCACCCTCCCAGGACAGGACGACATCCTCGGGTCCGGCCTCGTCCGGCGGGAGCATCTCCCCGCCCATGGCGTCGACCAGCGGCTTCACCGCCGCGATGAAGGGCTCGTCCCCGGTCATCCGTCGGTCTCCCCTCTCGCGTCCCCGATCACGTTGACCTGGAGCGAGACCCGGGTGGCGCCGGCCGCCAGCGACTTGCGCAGCAGGGCGTCCACGGCCGTGAGGACCGCGTCGGCACCGCCCTCCGCGGTGTTGCCGAACGGGCCGACGTCCACCGCGTCGAGCGTCGCCGCCTCGATGACCTCGCGGGCGACCAGCGCGTGCGCGGGCGCCTCGTCGAGGTCGAAAGGCTCGGTCGTGAACTCCACTCTCAGTCGCACTGTGCCCCCATGGCAGCTGTTCCGGCCCGCTGCGTTCCGGCGGGCCGGCGATCGGGGTCGGTGACCGCCCCGACCGCTTGGTGAGACCTTAACGGACACAGGTGCCGGTCCCGCTCCCGAAGAAGTCCGCTCCCCGATCCGTGCGACGGACCTGCCGTGCGGCCCCGTAGAACGGACGACGGATTCACCCGGGGAGGGGACTGCACAGTGACAGCGCGTGCACGCAACGGGGCACTGAGGGGTGTGCGGGGTACGGCGGTCGCGGCCGCGGCGATGGCCGCGATGACCGCGTCGCAGGCGCCGGGACCGGTCTCGGCCGAGGCCGCGGAGCCCCCGCCGACGGCGGCACCCGCCGGGCACGGACCGAGCGTGTCCGGCGACACCCCCTACCGCCCCGGACTTCCGCCGCTGCGGACGCGTGGGAGGGGCCCGGCACAGCGCACGACGGGCGGCGCCCTGCCGGCGAGCGTGTTCGCCGCGTACCGGCGAGCCGAGGAGCGGCTGGCGCACAGCGCGCCCGGCTGCCGGCTGCGCTGGCAGCTGCTGGCCGCGATCGGCCAGGTGGAGTCCGGGCAGGCGCGGGGCGGCCGGGTGACCGAGGACGGTACGGCCGTGCCGCCCGTCCTCGGTCCCCGGCTGGCCGGCGGCGCCTTCGCCGTCGTGGCGGACACCGACGGCGGCGTGTACGACGGGGACGCGGTGTACGACCGCGCGGTCGGCCCGCTGCAGTTCATCCCGTCGACCTGGGCCCGCTGGGGCGCGGACGGCAACGGCGACGGGCGGGCGGACCCGGAGAACGTCTTCGACGCGGCGCTCGCCGCCGGCCGCTACCTGTGCGCGGGCGGCCGGGACCTGTCGGACCCCGCCGGCCTGGACCGGGCGATCCTGGGCTACAACCACTCGGACGCCTATCTGCGCACGGTCAAGGCCTGGTTCGCGTACTACCTGACCGGACACCGCGTGGTGCCGGACGCGCCCGCGGGGTCCGGCGCCGAGTCCCCGGACCGGCCGAAGCCGTCCCGCCCGAAGGCCCCGACGCCCTCGCCGAGGCCGTCAAAGGACCGCGGGCCGGGCCCCGGGCCTTCGCACAAGCCGCCGGCGCCGCCCGCCCCGCCCTCGCCCGCCCCGTCCCGTACGGCCGCCGTCCCGCAGGAGTCCGGGGCGCCGCCCCTCCCGGTCCCCCGGCCCGCCCTCACGCTGCCCGGCGGCGGTGTGCTGCCCGACGCGGGGCCTGTGACCGGCGACGGCTAGGCCCTCTCGTTCGGACGCCGGGATGATCCAAACGAGAGGGCCCAGGTGCGGCAACGGCTGGAACACGATGGGCGCCGCCCCCTCCACAACCGCGGATACCCGGCGGTAATGTCGCCACCCGCCGGGAGCACAGGACCGGCGGGTGAGCGCGAAGGGGCCCTCATGGCGACGGACATGCCTGCGGACGCAGTGGCCGCCGACGAGCGGTGGCGGCACATGTGGAGCCACCGCGAGCAGTTGCTCAAGGTGGCCCGGCGGCGGTCGATGAGCCAGGAGGACGCCGAGGACGCCGTGCACGAGGCGATGCTGCGGGCCGCGGAGCGCCCGGACCTCGACGACGAGCGGCTGGGGGCCTGGCTGACGACGGTGACCATGCGGCTGTGCGTCGACCGGTACCGGCAGGTCAGCCGCGAGGCCGAGGTGGGCAGCCGTCCCACGCTCGTCGCGCCGGGCCCGGTCCCCGTCGAGGAGGCGGTGTGCGACCGGGCCGAGGCCAGGTGGCTCGCCGTGCGCAGCGGGGAGCTGCCCGCCCGGCAGGCGGAGGCGCTGCGGCTGAAGTCCGAGGACCTGGACGTGGGCCAGGTCGCGGTGCGGATGGGGCTCAGCTACCGGACCGTGGAGTCGCTGCTCGCCCGGGCCCGGCGGACACTGCGCGCCTCGCTCGCCGGGACGCTCGGCCTCGTCCTGTTCCTGGTCGGCCGCGGGCGTCCGCGCGGCGGCGGCAAGGTGCAGGCCGTGGCGGTCACCTCGACGGCGGCGACCCTGGCGGTGGCGGGGTTCGTGCTGCCGTACGCGCTCGGCGGGGGCGGCGGCGCGGCGGCGCGGGCGCCACAGCCGGCACGGTCCCGTGGGGTGGCGCAGGTGGTCAGGAACGACAGCGCCGGGCCGGCACACGCTCCGCGGACGGGCAGGACGCCGACGGCCCGGGGCCGTGCCACGGTCCGGCCGTCCACCGGCGGGTCCGCCGCCCCGCTGCCCGTGCCGCTCCTGCCGAAGGTCTCGACGCCCGGACTTCCGCGGCTGCCGGTGAAGTCCGCGGTGCCGTCGGTGCCGTCGCTCCCCTCGGTTCCCTCGGTGCGGGCGACGCCCGCGGCGCCCGCGCTCCCGTCCCCTTCCCGTCCCGCGACCGCCCCGAGCGTGCCTTCCGTGACGCTGCCGTAGCACGCCGCGAACGCGTCCGAAAAAATTTCCCGGTCGCCGCGACGGACGTCCCGCCCCTCCCCGTAGAGCAGGTGTCGAAGCTGCTCCACGGGCGAAGGGCGGGACCGGATGGGTGTGGAGATCTGTGTGGAAGGGCTGACCAAGTCCTTCGGCCACCAGGTCATCTGGCAGGACGTCTCGCTGACGCTGCCCGCCGGGGAGGTCTCGGTACTGCTCGGCCCCTCGGGGACGGGCAAGTCGGTGTTCCTCAAGACGCTCGTCGGGCTGCTGAAGCCGGAGCGCGGCTCGGTGACGGTCGCGGGCCGCGACATCACCCGCCTGCGCGAGCGCGACCTGTACGAGGTGCGGAAGTTGTTCGGCGTGCTGTTCCAGGACGGCGCGCTGTTCGGCTCCATGAACCTGTACGACAACATCGCCTTCCCGCTGCGCGAGCACACCCGCAGGTCCGAGAGCGAGATCCGGCGCGTCGTGCTGGAGAAGATGGACATGGTCGGGCTGATCGGCGCCGAGGACAAGCTGCCCGGCGAGATCTCCGGCGGTATGCGCAAGCGGGCCGGGCTCGCCCGCGCCCTGGTCCTCGACCCGGAGATCATCCTGTTCGACGAACCGGACTCGGGCCTGGACCCGGTCCGCGTGGCCTACCTCAACCAGCTCATCGTCGACCTCAACGCACAGATCGACGCGACCTTCCTGATCGTCACCCACGACATCGCCTCGGCCCGCCAGGTGCCCGACAACATCGGGCTGCTGTTCCGGCGCGAGCTGGTGCTGTTCGGGCCCCGCGAGGAGCTGCTCACCAGTGAGGAGCCCGTGGTGCGGCAGTTCCTGAACGGCCGGATGCAGGGGCCGATCGGCATGGCGGAGGAGAAGGACGCGGCCCAGGTCGAGCAGGAGCTGGCCCAGATCCACGAGGGCGGCCCGGCCGACGTGCTGACACCCCGCCTGCTGCCCGGCCCCGGCATCACCCGCCCGCCCCGCTGGGAGGCCATCGCGCGACGGGAGGCCCGGCTGCACGGGACGGCGGTGAGCGGCGCATGAGGCTGTCCCCGACGGGCGCGCTGCGGCACTCGGGCAACCTGTTCGCGATGGCGCTGGACGTCGTGCGGACCCTGCCCCGACGGCCCTTCCAGGCACGGGAGTTCATCCAGCAGGCGTGGTTCGTCGCGAGTGTCACGATCCTGCCGACGGCCCTGGTCTCGATCCCCTTCGGGGCGGTCATCGCGCTGCAGATCGGCAGCCTGACCCGGCAGCTCGGCGCGCAGTCCTTCTCCGGTGCCGCGTCCGTGCTCGCCGTGCTGCGCGAGGCCTCACCGATCGTCACCGCCCTGCTGATCGCGGGCGCCGGCGGCACGGCGATCTGCGCGGACCTCGGGGCACGGAAGATCCGGGACGAGATCGACGCGATGCAGGTGCTGGGCATCGACCCGGTCCACCGGCTCGTCGTACCGCGCGTGCTGGCCTCGATGACCGTGGCCGTCCTCCTCAACGGCCTCGTCTCGGTGGTCGGCGTGGCGGGCGGCTATTTCTTCAACGTCGTCCTCCAGAACGGCACGCCCGGCGCCTACCTGGCGTCCTTCACCACCCTCGCCCAGCTGTCCGACCTGTGGGCGGCCGAGATCAAGGCCCTGGTGTTCGGGGCGATCGCCGCGATCGTCGCCTCGTACAAGGGGCTGACGGCGCGGGGCGGCCCGAAGGGCGTGGGCGATGCCGTCAACCAGTCCGTGGTGATCACCTTCATGTTGCTGTTCGTGACCAACTTCGTGATGACCGCGGTGTACTTCCAGGTCGTCCCGCAGAGGGGTTAGCCGATGAGACTTCTCGACCGCCCCGTGCGCTCACTCGAGGAGCTGGGCACGCAGCTCTCCTTCTACGGCCGTTCGCTCGCGTGGACGGGCCGTACCCTGCGCCGCTACAAGAAGGAGGTCCTGCGGCTGCTCGCCGAGGTGAGCTTCGGCCGCGGGGCGCTCGCCGTCGTCGGCGGCACGGTCGGCGTGATCGCCTTCCTGTCCTTCTTCACCGGTACCGAGGTCGGCCTCCAGGGCTACGCGGCCCTCAACCAGCTCGGCACCTCCAACTTCGTGGCGTTCCTGTCGGCGTACTTCAACACCCGGGAGATCGCCCCGCTGGTGGCCGGCCTCGCCCTGTCCGCGACGGTCGGCGCCGGGTTCACCGCGCAGCTCGGCGCGATGCGGATCAGCGAGGAGACGGACGCGCTGGAGGTCATGGGCGTCCCGTCACTGCCGTTCCTGGTGACAACCCGGATGATCGCCGGCTTCGTCGCGGTGATCCCGCTGTACGTGATCGGGCTGCTCTCCTCGTACCTCGCCGCCCGCACCATCACCACCGGCTACTACGGGCAGTCGACGGGCACGTACGACCACTACTTCCACCAGTACCTGCCACCCGTCGACGTGTTCTGGTCCTTCGGCAAGGTGATCGTCTTCGCCGTGCTGATCATCCTGGTGCACTGCTACTACGGCTACCACGCGAGCGGCGGCCCGGCGGGCGTCGGCGTCGCGGTGGGCCGCGCGGTGCGGACCTCGATCGTCGCCGTCAACGTCCTGGACTTCTTCCTGAGCCTCGCGATCTGGGGCGCCACCACGACCGTACGGATCGCGGGGTGACAGCGGTGCGCACATGGAGACTCAGGCTGTACGGCATCGCGTTCTGTGCCGTGCTCGCACTGCTGCTGTCGCTCGCGGTGGCCGTCTACCAGCAGGCGTTCACCTCCGTCGTGCCCATCACCCTGGAGGCCGGCGCCCTCGGCAACCAGCTCGACCCGCGCGCCGACGTCAAGCTGCGCGGACTGCTGGTCGGCGAGGTGCGCGAGGTGCACGCCGACGGCACGAAGGCGACCCTCGACATCGCGCTCAAGCCCCGGTACGTCCCGTACATCCCCTCGGACGTGCACGCGCGGCTGCTGCCCAAGACGCTGTTCGGCGAGAAGTACGTCGACCTCGAGGCGCCCGCGCGTTCCTCGGCCCGGCCGATCCGCGCCGGGGACGTCATCACCCAGGACCGTACGAAGGCCGGCATCGAGGTGCAGCAGCTGATGAACGACCTGCTGCCGCTGCTGCGGACCGTCCGGCCGGGTGAACTCGACGCCACCCTCTCGGCGTTCGCCACCGCGCTGGAGGGCCGCGGCGACCGGATCGGCGGCAACCTCACCCGGGTCGAGGGCTATCTGCGCCGGCTCGACCCGCACCTGCCGTCGATCGAGGAGGACATCTCCCGGTTCGCCGACGTCGCCGAGGTGTACGGCGACGCCGCGCCCGACCTGATGCGGATCCTGCGCAACACGGTCACCACCAGCCGCACGATCGTCGAGAAGAAGGACCAGCTGGCCGCCGGGCTGCGCTCGACCACTGCCGTCGCGGGCACGGCGGACGACTTCCTCGCCGCGAACGGCGACCGGATGATCACCCTGGGCCGGGTCTCCCGCCCCACGCTGGAGCTGTTCGCCCGCTACTCCCCCGAGTACCCGTGCCTGTTGCAGGGCCTGGTCCGGCAGGAGCGGGCGTCCGAGGACGCGTTCCGGGGCGGGGAGATGCGGATCACCCTCGAGGTCGTCCGGCCGCAGGGGGCGTACCGGCCCGGTGAGGAACCGGTCTACGGCGAGCGGTCGGGCCCGGACTGCCGTGGGCTGCCGCATCCGCCGGTACCCGGGCCGAAACCCCGTCTCGACGACGGTACGTCCGCCGGATCCTCCGGCGGCGCGCTCCCCGGAGGTGCCGACATGTCCGCCACCCGGGCCGAGCAGCGGGCCGTCGGCTCGCTCGTGGCCCCCGTCATGGGCGTCCCCGCGGACCAGGTGCCGCCCGTCGCGACCCTGCTGTTCGGGCCGCTCGCGCGCGGGACGGCGGTGAGCGTCGCATGAGCAGGGCAGGAGCGCGGCAGACCGCCGCCCCGCTGATCAAGTTCAGCCTCTTCGCGCTCGTCACGATCGCGGCGACGGCCCTGCTCGCCGCCACCGTCGTCAACGTCTCCTTCACCCCGAAGGACACCTACCACGCGGTGTTCACCGATGTGACCGGGCTGGAGACCGGCGACGACATCCGCGTGGCCGGCGTGCGGGTCGGGGACGTCGAGGACATCAGGATCAAGGACCGGACCCTGGCCGAGGTCACGTTCACCGTCACCGCGGACCGGCCGCTGCTCGCCTCCACGCACGCGGTCGTCCGCTACCGCAACCTGGTCGGGCAGCGCTACATCGCGCTGACCGAGGGCACCGGCGACGCCACCGACAAGCTGCGGCCGGGCGGCACCATCCCGCTGCCCCGGACCCAGCCGGCACTGGACCTCAACGCCCTGCTGAACGGCTTCAAGCCGCTGTTCGCCGCGCTCAGCCCGAGCGACGTCAACCAGCTCGCCACCGAGATCATCCAGACCCTGCAGGGCGAGGGCGGCACGGTGCACAGCCTGCTGGCGCACACGGCCTCGCTCACCGGCACCCTCGCCGACCGCGACCAGCTGATCGGCTCGGTGATCGACAACCTCAACACCGTCCTGAAGACGCTCGACAAGCGCGGCTCGCGCTTCTCCGGGCTGCTCACGCAGCTGCGCCGGGTGGTCTCGGGGCTCTCCGCCGACCGCAGACCCATCGGGGAGTCCCTGGTGAGCATCGGCGGTCTCACGGACGTCACGGCGGGGCTGCTGAAGGACGCGCGTCCGCCGCTGAAGGACGACATCGCCGGGCTCGGCGAACTCACCGGAACCCTGAACAAGAACCAGAACACCGTGGAGGGCGTGCTGAAACGGCTGCCGAACAAGCTCGACAAGCTGACCGGGACGGCGTCCTACGGCTCCTGGTTCAACTTCTACCTCTGCGACTTCGACGGCCGGATCGTGCTGCCGAAGACGAAGCAGGTGATCACCCCGGAGCTGCACGTGGCGCGGGCGAGGTGTGGCGGATGAGCGTGCGTGGACCGGGGCGGCGCCCCGAGCCCCTGGTGAAGGTACGGGTCCTGCCGCCGAAGCCGCCGGGACTCCCCCGGCTGCTGCCGAAGCGCGAGGCTCGCCCCGAGCCCCTGGTGAAGGTGCGCGTCCTGCCGCCGCGTCTCCCGCGGCTGCCCCGGCCGCCCCGGCCGCCCCGGCGCACACCCCGCCCCCAGCCCCTGGTGAAGGTGCGCGTCCTGCCGCCGAAACTGCCCACGATCCGGCTGAGGCGCCCGCGCCCGAAGCCGTTCCGTGAGCAGAACCCGGTCGTCGTCGGCGCCGTCGGCCTCACCGTCCTCGCCCTGCTCACGGTCGCCGCGTTCCACGCGGACAGCCTGCCGCTGATCGGCGGCGGCGCCACGTACAGCGCGGCCTTCTCGGAGGCGGGCGGGCTCAAGCCCGGGGACGAGGTACGGATCGCCGGGGTGAAGGTCGGCAAGGTCGAGGACGTCGGCCTGGACGGCGACCACGTCAAGGTCACCTTCGAGGTGAAGGGCCACCCGGCGTTCGGCACCGACACGGGCGCGTCGATCCGGGTCAAGACGATCCTCGGCGCCAAGTACCTGGCCCTGCGCCCCGCCGGTCCCGGTCAGTTGAAGCCGGGCAGCGAGATCCCGCTCGGGCGGACGGTGTCGGCGTACGACGTCGTGCAGGCCTTCAGCGACCTGACGACCACCAGCGAGAAGGTCGACACGGACCGGCTCGCCAAGGCGCTGGACACGATCTCCGTCACCTTCCAGGACTCGCCGGCGGAGGTACGGGCGTCGATCAAGGGGCTGTCGCGGATCTCCCGGACCGTGGCCGCCCGGGACAAGGCGCTGCGCGGGCTCCTCGGCCACGCGAACGGGGTCACCCAGGTGCTGGCCGGTCACACGAAGGACTTCTCCGCGCTGGTGAAGGACGGCGACGCGCTGTTCAAGGAGATCGGCGAGCGGCGCACGGCGATCCACACCCTGCTCAGGAGTTCCGCGCTGCTGGGCATCGAGCTGTCCGGCCTGGTCGACGACAACGGCAAGGAGATCGGACCCGCCCTGAAGAACCTCGACACCTTCGTGAAGATGCTCGGACGCAACCAGGCGAGCCTCGACCGCAGTGTCCGGCTCCTCGCCCCCTACGTGCGCCTCTTCACCAACACCCTCGGCAACGGCCGCTGGTTCGACTCCTACGTGCAGAACCTGGTCGCCGCCCCGGTCATGCCGCGGACGGGAGGCACCCGGTGACCCGCAGACTCCTGGCCCTGTTCACCGCCCTCGCGGTCCTCGCCGGTCTCGCCGTCGTCCTGTGGCCGGGCCCCGCCCCCGTCCGCGTCACGGCGTACTTCCCCCGCACCGTCGGCATCTACCCCGGCTCCGACGTCCGCGTCCTCGGTGTCCGCATCGGCGAGGTCGAGAAGATCACACCGGAGGGCGGCCGGGTGCGGGTGGAGCTGGCGTACGACCGGGGCCGCAAGGTCCCCGCGGGCGCGCGGGCCGCCATCGTCAACTCCTCGGTGGTCAGCGACCGTTACGTGCAGCTGCTGCCGGTGTACCGCAAGGGCGCGGTCATGCGCGACGGCGACGTCATCCCCGAGTCCCGTACGGCCGTCCCCGTCGAGCTGGACCGGATCTTCGACAGCCTGCACACCACCGCCGAGGCGCTCGGCCCCGACGGCGCCAACAAGAAGGGCTCGCTGGCGCGGCTGCTCGGGGTGAGCGCGGACAGCCTCCGGGGACAGGGCAGGAACCTCAACCAGACCGTGGAGGACCTGTCGCGGGCGGTCACCACGCTGTCCGACGGCCGCGGCGACCTGTTCGGGACCGTGCGAAACCTCCAGGTGTTCACGGCCGCGCTGGCCGCGGACGACCAGAGCGTGCGCTCGTTCGACACGGACCTCGCCGGTGTGGCCGCCCAGCTCGCCGGGGAGCGCAAGGATCTCGCGGCCGCGCTGAAGTACCTGGCCGCCGCCCTCACCGACGTGTCGGGCTTCGTGAAGGGCAACAAGAAGGCGCTGACCTCGAACGTGCGGGACCTGGCCCGGGTCACCGAGGTCCTCGTCACCCAACGGGCCGCACTGGAGGAGCTGTTGACCGTCGCCCCCACGGGCCTGTCGAACCTGCAGAACGCGTACAACCCCGCCGCCGGCACCCTCGACACCCGCAACAACGCACAGACCCCGCAGGACCCGGCGTCCCTGCTCTGCTCGATCCTGAGGACGACCGGGGACGACCACGACGGCTGCGCGGGGCTGAAGGGACTCTTCGGCTCCCTGCCCGAGGTGCCGTCCGCTCCGGCGACGACGGGCACGGTCGACCGGACCCTCGGCGGAATCCTGGGGGCACCGGCATGAGCGTGCGACGCACTGCACGGGTGGCCGCCTGGACCGCGGCGGGCTCGCTGCTGCTGACGGGCTGCGAGTTCAACGGCTGGTACGACGTCCCGCTCCCCGGCGGCGCCGCCTCGGACGGCCACGCCTACCACGTCACCGTCGAGTTCCGGGACGTACTGGACCTGGTGCCGCAGTCGGCGGTCAAGGTCGACGACGTCACCGTCGGCACGGTCGAGAAGGTGCGGCTGGAGGGCTGGCACGCGCGCGTGCGGCTCAGGATCGCCGACTCGGTGAAGCTGCCCGGCAACGCGGTCGCCGACCTCAGGCAGACCAGCATGCTCGGCGAGAAGTACGTGGCCCTGTCCCCGCCGGCCGGCACGCGGCCCGTCGGCCGGCTCCGTGACGGCGACCGCATCCCGCTCTCCCGCAGCGGCCGCAACCCGGAGGTCGAGGAGGTGCTGTCGGCCCTGTCCGCGCTGCTCAACGGCGGCGGGGTGGCCCAGCTGAAGACGATCACCGTCGAGCTGAACCAGGCCCTGAACGGCCGCGAGGACCGGGTCAGGTCGCTGCTGAGGCAGCTCGACACCTTCCTCGGCGGCCTCGACGGCCAGCGGGCGCAGATCGTGCGCGCCCTCAAGGGCGTCGACCGGCTCGGCACACGGCTGCGGCGGGAGAAGAAGACGATCGCCCAGGCCGTCGACACCATGCCGCCCGCCCTGAAGGCCCTCGCCGACCAGCACAAGGACCTGACGAAGATGCTCACCGCCCTGTCCAGGCTCGGCACGACCGGCACCAGGGTGGTGAACGCCTCGAGGGACGACACCGTCGCCGACCTCAAGAAGCTCCGGCCCGTCCTGCAGGAGCTGAACAAGGCGGGCGACGACCTGCCCGACTCCCTGGAGATCCTCACCACTTACCCGTTCCCGCGCAACGCCACGGACGCGATCAAGGGTGACTACGTCAACCTGGGGATCACCGCGGACCTGGACCTCGCCGGCCTCTACGGCAACGTCACCCGCAAGCCGGGCAAGAGCGGGAAGCACCCGGCGCCCGGGGCTCCGCGCCTTCCCGGCGTCCCCACTCCCGCACCGCTGCCGTCCCTGCCGGACACCCCCTCCCTGCCCGCCACCCCGTCCGTGCCCCCCGTGCCCTCGAAGCCCTCCGACGGCAGCACCCTGCTGTGCCCGCCGGTGTGCACCGCGGCCTACGGCACCGGGGACGGCCCGCGTCACCCTGCGCCCGGGATCGACCTCGGCCTCGCCGAGCTGATGCTGAAGGGGATGCTGCCGTGATCACACGTACGGTCAGGGCCCAGCTGCTCGCCTTCGCGGCCGTCACCGCCCTCGGGGTGTCCTACGTGGGCGCCCGCTACACGGGCCTGGTGGACGACGTCCTGCACCGCGGATACACCGTGCGTGCCGACTTCGCCGAGTCCGGTGGCGTCTTCCCCGGCGCCGAGGTCACCTACCGCGGGGTGCCGGTGGGCCGCGTGGGCGATCTGCGGCTGACCGGCTCCGGTGTCTCGGTGGCCCTGAAGATCGAGGACGGCGCCCCGAGGATCCCGGCCGACACCCTCGCGGTGGTCGCCGACCGTTCGGCGGTGGGCGAGCAGTACGTCGACCTCCAGCCTCGCCGGTCGGGCGGCCCGTACCTCAGGGACGGCAGCCCCATCCCGCGCGGTCGCACCCGGACCCCGCTGCCGGTCACCGACCTGGTCCTCGGCCTCGACCGGTTGGTCAACTCCGTCGGCAAGGACGATCTGCGGGTCACCGTCGACGAGTTGGGCAAGGCGTTCTCGGGCACGGGCCCGCACCTGACCCGGCTGGTGGACTCCGGCAACGCGCTGGTGGAGTCGGCGTCCGCGTCGCTGCCGGAGACGACCTCGCTGATCGAGGAGTCGCGGAAGGTGCTCAGGACGCAGGCGGAGCAGGGCTCGGCCATCAGGTCGTTCTCCCGGGACCTGGCGAGGCTCAGCGAGCAGCTGAAGTCGAGCGACGGCGATCTGCGCCGGCTGATCGGCGCTGCGGTCCCCGCCACGCGGGAGCTCGACTCCCTGCTGAAGTCCACGCGGCCGCACGTGCCGGTCCTGCTGGCCAACCTCGTCAGCGGCGGGCAGATCACCGTGGCCCGGCTGCCCGGCGTCGAACAGGCCCTGGTCACCCTGCCCCTCACCGTGGCGGGCAGCTACACGGTGATCCCCGGCGACGGCACCACCCACTTCGGGCTGACCGTGAACGCCGACGACCCGCCCGCGTGCACCCAGGGCTACGGCACCCAGCGGCGCGACCCCGCCGACACCGCCACCCGCCCGGCGAACACCCACGCGCGCTGCACCGCACCGCGCGGGAGCGGCACCTCGGTGCGCGGCGCGCAGAACGCCCCCGGCGCGGCCACCGGTTCGGGCGGCGCGCGCCGGGCCGCGTTCGTGGCCCCGTACGACCCGGAGACCGGCACCGTGACCGGCCCGGACGGCACGCCCGTCGAGATCGGCTCGACGGGCGGCGAACAGACCGTGTTCGGAAAGGAGTCGTGGCAATGGCTGCTCGTGGGACCGATGGCATGAGAGGGCGGCGCACGAGGCTGCTGTCGGCGGGGCTCGTCACCTCGACCGTACTGACGACCGTGCTGTGTGTCTGGCTGGGCCTGAAGCTGGCCGACCAGCGCGCGGCGGACCAGCGCCGTCAGGACATCCTGGCGGCGGGCCGCCAGTCGGCGCTGAACTTCACCTCGCTCGACTACCGGCACTACGGCCGGGACAGCCGCACGGTGCTGAAGGGCGCCACCGGCGACTTCAAGAAGCAGTTCGCCGCGCAGACCGCGCAGTTGACGAAGCTCGTCGCGCGCAACAAGTCGGTGTCGCAGGGGCAGGTCCTGGAGGCGGGCATCGTGCGTTCCGACGAGCGTTCGGCCCAGGTCCTGGTCGTCGCCGACAGCAAGGTGACCAACACCGCCGCGCCCGAGGGCCGGGCGCGCACCTACCGGATCCAGCTCGACCTCGTGCGCGTGGCCGGCCGCTGGCTGACCTCCGACGTCGAGTTCGTGGGCTGACCCACGGGCCGCCCCACCAGCGCCGCCCCGAGCCCCGCCCCACCGTAAGGAGAGACACCGTGGCGAACCCGACCTCCCGCACCCGCGGCACCGGCTCCCCGGCCCGCCGCACCCTGACCGCGGCCGCCCGCGCGGCGGCCAAGCGCGCCGGGCGGCCGGCCCGCCCCGGGCGGGGTGCCGGCCCGGAGGAGAAGGCCTCGACCGGGCGCACCCTGCTCGTCGAGCCACCGGCGGACGGCTGGGACGACCCGCCGGAGCCCGCGGCGTCCGAGACGTCCGAGGCTCCTGAGGCCTGCGAGGCGTTTGAGGCCTCCGAGGCGCTTGAACCGGGGGAGAGCGCGCGTCCCCCCGGGGCCGGGCTGCGGGTGGTCACCGCGGTCCTGGGCGTCGTCCTCGTGGTGGCGCTGGTCGTGGCCGCCGTGCTCGGGTGGCAGTACCGGCAGGGACGGCAGGCGGAGCAGGCGCGCGGCGAGGCCCTCGCGGCCGCGCGGAAGGCGGCACCGGTCGTGCTGTCGTACGACCACCGGCACCTCGGCCGGGACTTCACCCGGGCCCGAGCCCTGCTGACCGGGCACTTCCGCGACCAGTACGGCAGGACCACGAAGACGGTGGTCGCGCCGACCGCGACGAAGTACCGGGGTGTGGTGAGGGCGACCGTGGCCACACCCGCCGGTGGCGGCGCCCCGGCGGTCTCCGTCGTGTCGGCCACGCCGGACAGGGCCGTCGTCCTGCTCTTCGTCGACCAGGTCACCGAGAGCACCCAGGTCCCCGAGCCCCGTCTGGACCTGAACCGGGTGCGGATGACGCTCACCCGCACCTCCCACGGCTGGCGGGTGAGCGGCGTCGACGCCCTCTGACCAGGCCTTGGTCAGTGCCCTCGCGCCACAGGCGCGGGGGCACTTTTTCGTGGGCTCTCTTGACAGCCCCACCCCCACACAGGCAGTCTTCCGTTAAGCAGAAATGAACTTCCGCAATGCGGAATACAGGGAAGGGAGCGCGGCCCCCGTGGGATTCGCAGACCAGCGCTTCAACGTCAACCTGTCGATCCTCTTCACGGAACTCCCGCTCCTGGAGCGCCCCGCGGCCGCCGCCGCGGCGGGCTTCACGGCGGTCGAGCTGTGGTGGCCCTGGGTCGACTCCCCCACCCCCGAGCAGTCCGAGCTCGACGCCCTGAGGAAGGCGATCGAGGACGCGGGCGTCCAGCTCACGGGGCTGAACTTCTACGCCGGACAGCTGCCGGGCCCGGACCGCGGCGCCCTGTCGATCCCGGGCGAGGAGTCGGAGAAGTTCCGCGCCAACATCGACGTGGCCGCCGACTTCGCCGCCTCCCTCGGCTGCGGGGCGCTCAACGCGCTGTACGGCAACCGCGTCGAGGGCGTGGACCCGGCCGAGCAGGACGCCCTCGCCCTGGAGAACCTCGCCCTCGCGGCCCGGGCGGCCGACCGCGTCGGCGCGATCCTGCTGATCGAGGCGCTGAACCAGCCCGAGTCGCCGCTGTACCCGCTGGTGAGCGCACCCGCCGCCATCGGGATCGTGGACAAGGTCAACGAGGCGACAGGCCTCGGGAACGCCAAGTTCCTGATGGACCTGTACCACCTGTCCATGAACGGCGAGGACCTGCCGTCGGTCATCGAACGGTACGCGGCGAAGACCGGCCATGTGCAGATCGCCGACAACCCCGGCCGCGGCGCCCCCGGGACGGGTTCGCTCCCGCTCCAGGAGCTGCTCGACCAGCTGAAGAAGGCCGGTTACGACGGCTGGGTCGGCCTGGAGTACAAGGCCGGCGACCGCCCGAGCGCCGAGTCCTTCGAGTGGCTCGCGCGCGCAACGCGCCCGGCACGCTGACCCCCCGACTTTGCAGAGCAGTCAGAGAGGCACCCCAGTCATGAGCACTCTTCCCAAGATCGCATGGATCGGCCTCGGCATCATGGGCTCCCCCATGTCCGAGAACCTGATCAAGGCGGGTTACCAGGTCACCGGCTTCACGCTGGAGCAGGAGAAGCTGGACCGGCTCGCCGCCGCCGGCGGCAGCGCCGCCTCCTCGATCGCCGAGGCCGTCCGCGACGCCGACGTGGTCATCACGATGGTGCCCGCCTCCCCGCAGGTCGAGGCCATCGCCTACGGCCCGGACGGCATCCTGGAGAACGCGAAGCAGGGCGCCCTGCTCATCGACATGTCCTCGATCACCCCGCAGACCTCCGTGGACCTGGCCGCCGCCGCCAAGGACAAGGGCATCCGGGTGCTGGACGCCCCGGTGTCCGGCGGTGAGGCGGGCGCGATCGAGGCCGTACTGTCGATCATGGTCGGCGGCGAGCGGGCCGACTTCGACCAGGCCGAGCCGATCTTCGAGGCGCTGGGCAAGACCATCGTGCTGTGCGGCCCGCACGGCTCCGGCCAGACCGTGAAGGCGGCCAACCAGCTGATCGTCGCCGTGAACATCCAGGCCTGCGCCGAGGCCGTGGTCTTCCTGGAGAAGTCGGGCGTGGACCTGGCGGCCGCACTGGACGTCCTCAACGGCGGCCTCGCGGGCTCGACCGTGCTGACGCGGAAGAAGGACAACTTCCTCAGCCGCGACTTCAAGCCGGGCTTCCGCATCGACCTGCACCACAAGGACATGGGCATCGTCACCGACGCCGCCCGCAACGTCGGCGCCGCCCTGCCGGTCGGCGCCGTGGTCGCCCAGCTGGTCGCCTCGCTGCGCGCCCAGGGCGACGGCGGCCTGGACCACTCGGCCCTGCTGCGGGCCGTGGAGCGCCTCTCCGGCGCCCAGGTCTGAGCCGACTCCCCCAACTTCCGGGCGGCGCCGTCGCTGACACCTGTCCTGTCGCGCCCAGGCGCCGGCGCCGCCCGGAATCAGCATGCAATCAGCTTCAACAAACTGTTGACGTCAGATTGCCCCACTTCTAGGCTCCACAAAGCGGAAACAGGTTTCCGCTGACTCCCGCACGGAAGGTCCACGATGTCGAAGCGCGTGCTCACGACAGAGGCCGGCGCCCCGGTCGCCGACAACCAGAACTCCGCATCCGCCGGCGTCGGCGGCCCGCTCCTGCTCCAGGACCAGCACCTCCTGGAGAAGCTCGCGCGCTTCAACCGCGAGCGCATCCCGGAGCGTGTGGTGCACGCCCGTGGTTCCGGTGCGTACGGCCACTTCGAGGTGACGGACGACGTCACCGGCTTCACCCACGCCGACTTCCTCAGCGAGATCGGCAAGCGCACCGAGGTGTTCGTGCGCTTCTCGACGGTCGCCGACTCCCTCGGCGGCGCCGACGCCGTCCGCGACCCGCGCGGCTTCGCGGTGAAGTTCTACACCGAGGAGGGCAACTACGACCTCGTCGGCAACAACACCCCGGTGTTCTTCATCAAGGACCCGATCAAGTTCCCCGACTTCATCCACTCGCAGAAGCGCGACCCGTTCACGGGCCGCCAGGAGGCGGACAACGTCTGGGACTTCTGGGCACACGCCCCCGAGGCCACGCACCAGGTGACCTGGCTGATGGGCGACCGCGGCATCCCGGCGTCGTACCGCCACATGAACGGCTACGGCTCGCACACCTACCAGTGGACCAACGCCGAGGGCGAGGCCTTCTTCGTCAAGTACCACTTCAAGACCAACCAGGGCATCCGCAGCCTCTCCGCCGACCAGGCCGCCGAGCTCGCGGGCAAGGACCCGAACTCGCACCAGACCGACCTGCTCCAGGCGATCGAGCGCGGCGTGCACCCGTCCTGGACCCTCTACGTCCAGCTCATGCCGGCCTCCGAGGCGGCGGACTACCGCTTCAACCCGTTCGACCTGACCAAGGTGTGGCCGCACAAGGACTACCCGCTGCAGCGCGTGGGCCGCCTGGTGCTGGACCGCAACCCGGACAACGTCTTCGCCGAGGTCGAGCAGGCCGCGTTCTCCCCGAACAACTTCGTGCCCGGTATCGGCCCCTCCCCCGACAAGATGCTCCAGGGCCGCCTGTTCGCCTACGCGGACGCGCACCGCTACCGCCTGGGAGTCAACCACACCCTGCTGGCGGTCAACGCCCCGAAGGCCGTTGCGGGCGGCGCCCAGAACTACGGCCGCGACGGCTTCATGGCGGTCAACGGCCAGGGCCGCGGCGCCAAGAACTACGAGCCGAACTCCTACGACGGCCCGGCGGAGACCGGCCGCCCCCTGTCGGCCCCCCTGCCGGTCTCGGGCCACACGGGCAACCACTCGGCGCCCCTGCACACCAAGGACGACGACTTCTTCCAGGCCGGCGAGCTGTACCGCCTGATGTCGCAGGAGGAGAAGTCCCGCCTGATCGCGAACATCGCCGGCGGCCTCTCGCAGGTCTCCCGCGACGACGTGATCGAGAAGAACCTGGCCCACTTCCACGCCGCCGACCCCGAGTACGGCAGGCGCGTGGAGGAGGCGGTCCGCGCCCTGCGCGAGGACTGAGACCAGTACACCGCAAGCAGCGTACGGAATCTGACGGGAGGTCAGGATCTCCGCACGCGGCCCGCGCGGCACGCCGGACGGCCCGGATGAGGGGTGGCCGTACGGCGGTGGGCGCGGGCAGGGCGAGGACCGTGGCGGCGTGCGAGCCAGTGCGGTGGTGAAGGACCGAGTCCCCTTCTCGACCAGAGGGAAGGGGACCCGGCTCCGTCGCACACCGCCGCGGTCCCACCCAGCCCCCTTCTTCCGGGGGCCACCCGCTCCGTCCGGCGGCGCGAACGACCTGTCGCGCCCAGCCTCGCGCCGTCGGACGGTCACCATACGGACACGAAGCGCTCCCCCGGCCAGGGGGAGCGCTTCGGGCTGTCCGGGCCCGGCGTGCGGGTCCGCCCCGTCCGCCGCACGCTGAACACATGGGCAATACGCAGTACCCGCACATCGTGGTCCACTCCCCGGCCCTGGACGGCTCGCGGCGGGTCACCGAGGGGGAGGTGATCCTGGGGATCGCCTCGCATCTCGACGACGTCGTGGAGATCCTGCGGCTGGCCGACCTGGACCGGATCGAGGTGGAGGAGAGCGATCTGATCGAGTGGCAGGGCGGCGGACCCGACGACTGGCCGGGGCTGTCGGAGCACGAGCTGTAGCGGCCCGCGTACCGCACGGGTCGTAGGCGGACTACGTCATGCTCAAATCAAGCTCTGAACACCGCGGCACAGGCTTCAACCGCCCCCACGTCCGGGCAGATTATGGGCACGGGGGCACGCCGGCACGGGGGCGGCGAGCCCCCCAACGGGGGACGCACGGGGGATGCAACGGGGGACGCGAAAGGGCGGCCCGTCCGAGAGGACGGGCCGCCCTTGGTGTATCCGGTGGTGTCAGACCTTCAGCGGCTTGATCGACGTCGGGGCGTGGCCCGGCTCGGTGGCCAGGTCCTCGAACTCGGTGATGTCGCTGATGTCCATCGTCCTGCTCATCGCGATGTTGGTGACGCGCTCCAGGATCGCCTCGACGACGACCGGCACCTGCAACTCCGCGGCCAGCTTCTTCGCCTGCTCGAACGCCGCACCCAGCTGGTCCGGCTCGGTGACCCGGATCGCCTTGCAGCCCAGGCCCTCGGCGACCTTGACGTGGTCCACGCCGTAGACGCCGATCTCCGGCGTGTTGATGTTCTCGAATTCCAGGTTCACCTGGAAGTTGATGTCCAGACCGGCCTGCGCCTGGCGGATCAGGCCCAGGTAGGCGTTGTTCACCAGCACGTGGACGTAGGGGATCCTGTGCTGGGCGGCGACCGCCAGCTCCTCGATCAGGAACTGGAAGTCGTAGTCGCCGGAGAGCGCGACCACCGGGGAGTCCGGGTCGGCCTTGGCGACGCCGATCGCGGCCGGGATGGTCCAGCCCAGCGGGCCCGCCTGGCCGCAGTTGATCCAGTGGCGCGGCTTGTAGACGTGCAGCATCTGCGCGCCGGCGATCTGGGAGAGACCGATGGTGGTGACGTACCGGGTGTCCGGGCCGAAGGCCTTGTTCATCTCCTCGTACACCCGCTGCGGCTTCATGGGCACGTTGTCGAAGTGCGTACGGCGCAGCAGCGTCGCCTTGCGCTCCTGGGTGGAGGCGACCCAGTCGGCGCGGTCGGGCAGCCTGCCGGCCGCCTTCAGCTCCCTGGCGACCTCGATGAACAGCTCCAGGGCGGCCTTGGCGTCGGAGACGACCCCGTAGTCCGGCGGGAAGATCTTGCCGATCTGGGTGGGCTCGACGTCGACGTGGACGAACTTCCGCTCGCCCCGGTACACGTCGAGCTTGTAGCCGGTGTGGCGGTTGGCCCAGCGGTTGCCGATGCCGAGGACGAAGTCCGACTCCAGGAAGTTGGCGTTGCCGTACCGGTGCGAGGTCTGGACACCGACCATGCCGGCGTTCAGCTCGTGGTCGTCGGGCAGCGCGCCCCAGCCCATCAGGGTCGGGACGACCGGGGTCTGGGTCAGCTCCGCGAACTCCACCAGCAGGTCGGCGGCGTCGGCGCCGAGGATGCCGCCGCCGGCGACGATGACCGGGCGCTCGGAGGCCAGCAGGAAGGAGATCGCCTTCTCGATCTGGGCGCGGGTCGCGGCCGGCTTGTAGACGGGCAGCGGCTCGTACGTCTCCGGGTCGAACTCGATCTCGGTGAGCTGGACGTCGATGGGCAGGTCGATCAGGACGGGGCCGGGACGGCCGGAGCGCATCAGGTGGAAGGCCTGCTGGAAGACGCCGGGGACCTGCGCGGCCTCCAGGACGGTGACCGCCATTTTCGTGACCGGCTTGGCGATCGAGGCGATGTCGACGGCCTGGAAGTCCTCCTTGTGGATCACGCTGGTGGGCGCCTGGCCCGTGATGCACAGGATCGGCACGGAGTCACCGATGGCCGAGTACAGACCGGTGATCATGTCGGTGCCGGCCGGCCCGGAGGTGCCGATGCAGACACCGATGTTGCCCGGCTTGGTGCGGGTGTACCCCTCGGCCATGTGCGAGGCGCCCTCGACGTGGCGGGCGAGGGTGTGGTTGATGCCGCCCCCCTCCTTGAGCGCCTTGTAGAACGGGTTGATCGCCGCGCCCGGCACACCGAAGGCGTCGGTGACGCCCTCGCGCTTGAGGATCTCAACTGCCGCGCGGGCAGCGGTCATACGGGCCATCGAGTACTCCTGCTTCGGCTGTCGGATGCGTACTCCCGTCGCGCCCCGCGGTGAGCACAGTCTCCAGATTGTCAAAATTCCGCATTACGGAACTTAACTTCTACTATCTGGAAGTAATGTAGAAGTGGACGCCCGTGACGTCAAGGGAGCCAAGACAGATGCAAACCGGCCAAGCGCCGGACAAGCGGGGTGGCCGAGGAGGACGATGGGTGCGCTGTCCCGACGCGACGCCTGGGAGTGGGCCATGCCCGAGAGCGTGCCGGTGCGCTGCCCGGCCTGCCGGCGCGCGCACGTCTACACCGCGCCGGTGTATCCGTGCGCCTGCGGCGCCCCCACCGCCCCACGACTGGATCCGGCCACCGAACCGGTCGTGGCAGCGCACCGGGCGTGGGACGACGAGTGGCTCGCCCTGCCGTGCACCGCCTGCGGACGCCGCAACCAGTGGCCGCACCCGGAACTGGGCTGCGCCTGCGGCACGGTTCTGCGCATCCCGGTGGCGACGACACCCCCGGCGGACACCGGCACACTCACCGCACCGGCCGTCACACCGTCGACGGACAACGACATGCGGTCGATGGACAACCGTAGGCCACCCACGGACGACGGTATGCGGTCGACAGACGACCACAGCCCGCCCCCGGACGACGGTATGCAGTCGACAGACGACCACAGCCCATCCCCGGGCGACGGTATGCAGTCGACAGACGACCGCATGCCGTCGACAGACAGCGGTATGCCGCCGACGGACAACCGAGGGCCGTCGCCGGGCAGCGGTATACCGTCGACCGGCGACCGCATGCCGTCCGCGGACAGCGGTGTCCCCTCACCGGCGCGCGAGCCCGACGCCCCCTCCCGGCGTCCCGCCTTCCAGCCGCGCGCCATCCGCACCGCGCGCGACGCCGTCACGGTCGCCGCGCTGTACCTGCGCTGGCTCGGCTACCGGGACATCCGCCGCGCCGACCAGAGGCCTCCGAACGGCATCGGGCTCGCCGCCCACGGGCTGCTCGCCCAGGTGGACCCGACGGTGCGCCCGGCGGCGCCGCGGGATGTGGAGTGCCTGTGGCTGACGGCGATGACGGAGTCCGCGGAGTGTGTGTACTTCTCCCTCGCCGGCTACACCGACGACGCCCGGGCCCGTGCGGACTCCCTGGGCATCCCGCTGTTCGTTCTGGACCTCGCGGGCGTCCCGCAGCCGATGAACGACCCGGCCGACATCCTGAACACCACGGGCGCGCCCGAGCCGGGACCCCGGTCGCGCGACGGTCACGGCTGACGCACGGCGAACCGCTGACGCGCGGCGAATCCCCGGCCGTCCCCACGGCCGTCCCCGACGGACCCCGGCCGAGTGTGCCGCCGACAGCGCGCTCTGGCCGGGGTCCGCCGTCGAGCACTGGACGGATGCTCGCTCGCGGCCGTTTCACACCTGGTACTGCTCCCGCAGCTCGACCTTGCGCACCTTTCCGGACACCGTCATCGGGAAGGCGTCGAGGATCCGGAGCCTGCTGGGGATCTTGTAGTGCGCGAGCCTGCCCTGGCAGAAGGCGCGGAGCTCCTCCAGGGTGATCGGGTCCGCCGTGTCGTGCGGGATGACACAGGCGAGCACCTCCTCGCCGTACGTCTCGTGCGGCACCCCGACGACCTGGACGTCCCTGATCTTGGGGTGGGCGTAGAGGAACTCCTCGATCTCGCGCGGGTAGATGTTCTCGCCGCCCCGGATGATCATGTCCTTGATCCGGCCGACGATCTCGACGTAACCGTCTTCGCGCATCACCGCCAGGTCCCCGGTGTGCATCCAGCGGCCCGCGTCGACGGACTCGGCGGTCTTCTCCGGTTCGTTCCAGTAGCCGAGCATCACGCTGTAGCCGCGGGTGCACAGCTCCCCTGCCGTGCCGCGCGGCCGGGTGACGCCGGTGGCCGGGTCGACGACCTTGACCTCCAGGTGCGGCAGGACGCGGCCGACGGTGCCGGTGCGGTGCTCCAGGTCGTCGTCCCTGCGGGTCTGCAGCGACACCGGCGACGTCTCGGTCATGCCGTAGCAGATCGAGACCTCCTCCATGTGCATCTCGGCGACGACCCGTTTCATCACCTCGACCGGGCAGGGCGAGCCCGCCATGATGCCGGTGCGCAGGGTCGACAGGTCGTACGTCGCGAAGTCGGGGAGGTTCAGCTCGGCGATGAACATCGTCGGCACGCCGTACAGGGACGTGCAGCGCTCCTGCTGCACGGCCTCCAGGGTGGCCTTCGGTTCGAAGGACGGAGCCGGGATCACCATGCAGGCGCCGTGCGAGGTGGCGGCGAGATTACCCATCACCATGCCGAAACAGTGGTAGAAGGGGACGGGGATGCAGACTCTGTCCTGCTCGCTGTAGGCGATCAACTCCCCCACGAAGTAGCCGTTGTTGAGGATGTTGTGGTGGGAGAGGGTGGCGCCCTTGGGGAAGCCGGTGGTCCCGGAGGTGTACTGGATGTTGATCGGGTCGTCGCAGGACAGGTCCTCGTACACGGCGTCACCGGTGCCCCGCCCGAGCAGTGCCTCCCAGCCCGGGTCGCCGATGTACACGGCCTCGCGCAGCTCCGGGCACCTGCCCCGCACCTGCTCGACCATCGCCCGGTAGTCGCTGCTCTTGTGGCTCAGGGAGGCGAACAGCAGGGAGATCCCGGCCTGGCGCAGGACGTACTCGACCTCGTGGGTGCGGTAGGCCGGGTTGATGTTCACCATGATCGCGCCGATGCGGGCGGTGGCGTACTGGACGAGCACCCATTCCGGGCAGTTGACCGCCCAGATGCCGACCCGGTCGCCCTTGGCGACGCCGCTCGCGACGAGTGCCTGGGCCAGCTCCTCGACGGCGGCGCCGAACTGCGCGTACGTCCAGCGCCGCCCCGACGGCACGTCGACCAGGGCCTCGCGGTCGGGCCAGGCGGCCACGGCCCGGTCCAGGTTGGCGCCGATGGTGTCCCCGAGCAGGGCGGTGGAACCGGTTCCGTGGGTGTACGACAGCTCGGTGGTCACCGGAAGTCCTCCTCGCGGTACTCGTCCTGGGAGCCCTGGGCCGTCGCCTCGCGCAGCTCGATCCGGCGGATCTTGCCGGAGACGGTCTTGGGCAGCGCGCCGAACTCCAGCCGGCGGATGCGCTTGTAGGGGGCGAGCACCTGGCGGGAGTGCTCGAAGATGGCCTTCGCGGTGTCGGGGCCGGGCTCGTAGCCCTCGGCGAGGACGACGTAGGCCTTCGGCACGGCGAGCCGCAGTTCGTCGGGCGCGGGCACGACGGCGGCCTCGGCCACCGCCTCGTGCTCCAGGAGCGCGCTCTCCAGCTCGAACGGGCTGATCTTGTAGTCGGAGGCCTTGAAGACGTCGTCCGCGCGGCCGACGTAGGTGAGGTAGCCGTCCTCGTCGCGGACGGCGATGTCCCCGGTGCGGTAGTAGCCGCCCGCCATGGCCTCCGCCGTGCGGTCGGGGTCGCCGTGGTAGCCGGTCATCAGGCCGACCGGCCGCTCGGCCAGGTCGAGGGCGATCTCGCCCTCGGTGGCACCGGGCGCGCCGGAGACCGGGTCGAGGAGTTCCACCCGGTAGCCGGGGCTCGGGCGGCCCATGGAGCCGGTCTTCAGTACCTGGCCGGGACTGTTGGAGACCTGTACGGCGGTCTCGGTCTGCCCGAAGCCGTCCCGGATGGTGACGCCCCAGGCCCGCCGGACCTGTTCGATGACCTCGGGGTTGAGCGGCTCGCCGGCGGCGACGACCTCGCGGGGTGGGGTGCGCAGCTGGCCCAGGTCGGCCTGGATGAGCATGCGCCACACGGTCGGCGGGGCGCAGAAGGTGGTGACCTGGGCCCGGTCCATCTCGGTCATCAGCCGGGCCGCGTCGAAGCGGGTGTAGTTGAACAGGAAGACGGTCGCCTCGGCGTTCCAGGGGGCGAACAGGTTGGACCAGGCGTGCTTGGCCCAGCCGGGCGAGGAGATGTTCAGGTGGACGTCGCCGGGTTTCAGGCCGATCCAGTACATGGTCGCCAGGTGCCCGATCGGGTACGAGGTGTGGGTGTGCTCGACCAGCTTGGGGCGGGCGGTCGTGCCGGAGGTGAAGTAGAGCATCAGCGGGTCGTCGGCGAGGGTGGGGCCGTCGGGGAGGAACTCGGCGGGGGCGGTGCGGGCGTCCTCGTACGGCTCCCAGCCCTCCTCGGGCAGTCCGCCGACGGAGATCCGGGTGTAGGAGCCGGGGACGTCGGCGAACTTGGCGGTGTCCTCGGCCCGCGCGATCACGTGCTTGACCCGGCCCCGGTCCACGCGGTCGCGCAGGTCGGCCGGGCCGAGCAGCGGGGTGGCCGGGATGACCACGGCGCGCAGCTTCATCGCGGCCAGCGCGGTCTCCCACAGTTCGGCCTGGTTGCCGAGCATGACGAGGATCCGGTCCTCGGCGGCGACGCCCCGCTCGTGCAGCCACCGGGCGACCCGGTTCGACCGCTCGGACATCTCCGCGAAGGTCAGCCGGGTCTCGCCGCCGTCCTCCTCGACGATGTGCAGCGCGGTCTTCTGGTTGCCGGCGGCGATCACGTCGAACCAGTCCAGCGCCCAGTTGAAGTGCTGGGGCCGGGGCCAGGCGAAGCCCTCGCAGGCGGTGGTGTAGTCGTCGCGGTGCTCGAGCAGAAAGTCCCGGGCGCTGCGGAACAACTCCGTCGCCGTCGTCATCGTGTCCTCCTCGCGGTGCCGGACCATTGCCGGGCGGCTCTGTGGCATCGTCTAATCCGTGATGCAGGTCTCACTACCCCCGAACGGGGGTGGGGGTGCCGGAAGGAGCGGACCGGTGACGGCAGAGACGGCGGGGACGGTGGAGATCGGCGGCGCGCTGGCGCGGCTGCGGCGGATGACCGGACTGCCCGTCGCCTTCGGCGGCCTCGTCGAGTCCGGCCGGCCGCGGATCCGGATCAGCGAGCTGAGCGGCACGACGACGGGCGCGCTGCGCTCGCTGGTGGTGACCTCCGGCAACGGGCTCGGCGGCAAGGCGGTGGCGCTCGCCCGGCCGTGCGCGGTGACGGACTATTCCGTCTCCCGGCAGATCAGCCACGAGTACGACATCCCGGTCGCCGCGGAGGGTATCCGCTCGGTCGTCGCCGTGCCGGTGGTGGTAAGGCGGCGGGTGCGCGGGGTGCTCTACGGTGCGCTGCGCTCGGCCCAGCCGCTCGGCGACCGCACGCTGGGCGCGGCGATGGCGGTGGCGCGGGACGTGGAGCAGGCGCTGGTGGTGGGGGACGAGGCGCGGGGGCTGCTGGCGGCGGTCCGGCCGGAGCCCGCCGGTGCCGATCGGGGCGCCGGCTGGGAGCAGGTGCGTGAGGCGCACGCGGCGCTGCGCGCGCTCGCGCCCCGGATCGCCGATCCGCAGCTGCGGGCGGAACTGCTGGCCGCGTGCGGGCTGCTGGCCGCGCCGCGGCCGGCCGGGGGCACGAGTCTGGCGCCACGCGAACTGGACGTGTTGTCCTGGGTGGCGGCGGGAGCGACGAACGCCGGCGTGGCCGGGCGGCTGGGTCTGCGTCCGGAGACGGTCAAGGGCTATCTGCGCTCGGCGATGCGGAAGCTGGGCGCGCACACGCGAGGGGAGGCGGTGACGGCGGCGCGCAGGGCGGGGTTGCTGCCGTGAGGTGTGACGGTGAGGAAACCTTTCCATTCAAGCGCAGACGCCTTGAATTTTCTTGTGCTTGACCGTTTGTTATTTCCCTCACCACGGCTTCCGTCCGAATTTCGACGATCGTTGCCTAGAATTTGGCCCGGACACGACACACGAGGGGAGCGGTGACCGTGCGACGGGACTTCCAGGAGCCTGCCAGGTGCCGCCCCGACCTGGTCATCGGCCGCGAGGAACTGTTCGCCGGCGCCCGCGACCAACTCGCCTCGGGCGGCAGTGTGCTGCTCCACGGTCCCGCCGGAATAGGGAAATCCACCGTCCTGCGGGCATTGGCCGAGGAATACGGCGCCACCGCGCGGACCGTGTTGCGCTGCTCGGCCACGGAGTCCGAATCCCACCTCCCCTTCCTCGCCCTCGCCGACCTGTTCGGCCTGGTCCTCGACGACGTCTCCCCCCGGCTGCCGCTGGCCCAGCGCACCGCCCTGGAGTCGGCGCTCACCGGCCGCGGCGAGTCCAGCCTGCAGCGCGACGGTCTCGCCCTGCGCCTCGCGGTGCTCTCCGCGCTGCGCGCGCTGGCCGCGCGGGGCGGTGTCCTCGTCGTCGCCGACGACCTGCAGTGGCTGGACCCGGCCAGCGCCGAGCTGCTCGGCTTCGCCGCCCGGCGTCTGGAGGGCACCCCGGTACAGCTGCTGTGCGCGGTGCGCACCGAGGGCCAGGAGAGCCAGGAGTACGACCGGCATCTGCGTTCCTGCCCGCCGGGCACCCTCGCGGTCCGGCTCGGCCCGCTCTCCCGCGGCCAGGTCGCCGAGCTGCTCGACCACCGCGGCCACGGCGGCCTGCCCCGCTCCACGGTCCGCGAGATCCACCGCACCAGCGGCGGCAACCCGTTGTTCGCCCTGGAACTGGGGCGGGCCCTCGCCGACAGCCCGACCCCGCCCCGGCCGGGCGAGCCGCTGCCGGTGCCGACCAGCCTGCGCGCCCTGGTGCTCAGCCGCCTGGACATGCTCTCCGTCGAGGCCCGCCGCACCCTGCTGGTGGCCAGCGCCGGTGCCCGCCCCACCCCGGCGCTGCTGCACGCGGCCGGCCGGGAGAACGCCGAGGCCGAATGCGCCCAGGCCGCCGAACTCGGGCTGCTGGCCACCGAACCCGACGCCCCGGCCGTACGGTTCGCGCACCCGCTGATATCGGCCGCGCTGTACGCGGAGGCGCCCGCGCACGAGCGGCGCGCCGCGCACGCGGCCCTGTCCACGGCCGCCTCCGACCCGATCGAACGGGCCCGGCACCTGGCGCTCGCCACCACCGGCACCGACCCGGAGGTCGCCGCCCGGCTCGCCGGGGCCGCCGCCCTCGCCCGGGACCGCGGCGCCCCCTCGGTCGCCGCCCACCTGGGGCTGCTCGCCGCCCGGCACACCCCCGCCGACGGGACCCCCGGCCAGGAGGAGCGCCGGCTGCAGGCCGCCGAGGACGCCATCACCGCGGGCGAGATCGACCTGGCCCGGGACATCGCCCGTGAGGTGCTGGCCCGGGCGACCGTGCCGGCCGACCGGGTCCGCGCCTGGATCATCGTCATCGACAGCGCCGGCCACACCATGGCCGAGGTCGACGCCGTCTTCCCGCAGGCCCTCGCCGACGCCGGCGACGACCCCCGGCTGCTGGCCCTGGTGCACTACCAGCTGGCCTGGCGGACGCTGATCGTGGAGGGCGACTTCACCGGGGCCCGTCAGGCCGCCGCGCACGCCGCCGAGCTGGCCGCCCTCGGCAGGGACCGGCGCACCGAACTGCTCTCGCTGGCCTTCCAGGCGCAGACCGAGACCCTGATGGGCCACCCGGAGGCACCCCGGACCATCCAGCGCGCCCTGAGGGAGCCCCAGGACCCGCGGGTGGCCTGGCACCACAACGGGGCGGCCAGCGCCCGGTTCCGCTGGCTGGTCATGGGCGACCAGCTGGCCGAGGCCCGGACGACGGTCACCGCGCTGCTGCGCGAGGTGCGCCGGCGCGGCTCGGTGGAGTCCGAGGTGCACTTCCTGCGCGGCCTCGCCGAGACCGAACTGCGCGCCGGGCACTGCGGGCGCGCCCTGGAGCTGGCCCGCGAGAGCCTGCGCCTGGCCCGGGACTCGGGGATCGGCGAGACCGCCTCGGCGATGCTGACCTCGCTCGCGGAGGCATCCGGCGGCGATGTCGACCGGGCTCTGGCCCTGGCCCGGGAGGCGGTGGCGCACGCCGAGGAGGACGGCGACCAGATGTACCTCTCCCGGGCCCTGGGCGCGCTCGGGTACGCCCAGTTGGTGGCCGGGGACCCGGCGGGCACGGTCCGCTCGCTGCGCCGGGTGCGGACGCTGGAGCTGGGGCTCGGCATCACCGACCCGGCGCGCGGGCGCTGGCAGGGGGATCTCGCCGAGGCGCTGGTCCGGACCGGGGAGGCGGCCGAGGCGCAGGACGTCATCGACACGAGCCGCGAGCACGCCCTCAGGCTCGGCCGGGAGAGCGTCCTCGCCGTCCTGGACCGCTCCGAGGCCCTGGTGCGGGCCGCGCAGGGTGACCTGGAGGCGGCGGTGGCCCAGCTGACGTCCGCTCAGGACCGGCTCGGCAAGCTCGGCTACGGCCTGGAGGAGGCGCGGGCCGCGTTCGCGCTGGCCCGGCTGCGGGGCAGGCGGCGCCCGGCCGAAGGGGGGCGCCTGTGGCCGGAGGCCCTGGGGGGCGCGGAAGCCGCGAACGCCGAGCACGGCCGGGTTCCCGCCCCCGGCTTCGGCGCCCCCAGGGCCCGGGCGGGCACGGGCTCGGCGGCGTACGACGAGGCCACCCGGTTGTTCCGCCGCTGCCGGGCGCTGCCCTGGCTGCGCCAAGTGGACGAATCCCGCACCGCCCCCGAGCCGGAACCGGCCCTTCCCGCGCCGGACGCCCTGGACGCGCTGGCGGTGCTGGCCGCGATGGAGCGTCAGGTGGCCGCGCTGGTGATGGAGGGGGCCACCAACCGGGAGATCGCCGCCCGGTTGTTCATCAGCGTCAAGACGGTGGAGGCGACCCTGACCCGGGTCTACCGCAAGCTGGGGATCCGCTCGCGCGTGGACATCGTCCGATTGGCGGCGGCTCGCGGGCGCGGCGAGCACGGCCCTAGTTAACTGAACCGGACCGAGGGTTTTCCCTCACCCAACCCCCTAGGGGGTTCCCTCATTGGGAGCCGAGGGCTCCGGGTCCTAGCGTAATGGGCGTGCCGCTCGCCCGGGCACACGGGGTCGGTCCCTCCCCCAGCTCTCGGCCACGCCCGAGCAGGGGGTGCCCCCACCCCGTGCTCCACACCCGTGCGACCCCCCACCGGTGCAACCCCACTGAGGAGACTCATGTTCGGGCTCAGACGTGCCAGAAAGACCGCCGCGACCCTGGTGGCCACCGCCGCCGCCGCGGCGACCGCGCTGCTCGCCTCCCCCACGGCGAGTGCCGCACCGCAGCCCATCGTCGGCGGTACGACCACCACGACGACGGCGTACCCGTTTGTCATGCAGATCACCGACGCGTCCGGCAACCAGTTCTGCGGCGGCACGCTCGTGGCCGCCACAAAGGTCGTCACGGCCGCGCACTGCATGGCCGGCGAGTCGGCGGGCAACGTCCGTGTGGTCGGCGGCCGGACCTTCCTCAACGGCACCGACGGCACGGTCGGCAAGGTCAGCAAGATCTGGGTCGACCCGGACTACACCGACGCCACCAAGGGCGACGACGTGGCCGTACTGACCCTGTCGACGTCGATGCCGTACACCCCGGCGTCGTACGTCACCTCCTCCCAGACGAGTGTGTACGCGGCCGGCACCCAGGCCCGCATCCTCGGCTGGGGGACCACGTCGGAGAACGGCAGCTCCTCCAACCAGCTGCGGACCGCGACCGTCCCGGTCGTGTCCGACTCCAGCTGCGGTTCCTCCTACGGTTCGGACTACATCCAGTCCGACATGGTGTGCGCCGGATACAGCTCCGGCGGCGTAGACACCTGCCAGGGCGACAGCGGCGGTCCCCTGCTCATCGGGGGCGTCCTGGCAGGGATCACTTCATGGGGCGAGGGGTGCGCGGAGGCCGGTTACCCGGGTGTGTACACCCGGCTGACCACCTTCTCGGACCTGGTGACCGCGCAGGTCGACGCCTAGCCCCGAAAACCTCCCGAGCACCCCTCGGGTAGATGCCAGGGGGGCGTTGCGAGCCACCACGAGCGGCCCGCAACGCCCCCCTCTCCACGTTCACCCCCGTGGAACGCGGGGCCTACTTGTCGGCGGTGAGCTTCCCGGCCGCGCCCCAGCTGTCCGCCGGGACCTCGTGGATCCACACCTGCACGGTCTCCGCCGGGATCCGGTACGCGTCGACGAAGGCGTCGGTGACCCGCTTGACCAGCTCCCGCTTCAGCTCGGCGTCGCGGGGACCCTGCTGGACGGTGACGATCGGCATGACTGAACTCCCTTGATCGGTCTGTGCGTTCGGTGGGTCCAGTCCATCGCGGCGCACGTCCGGAACCAAGGAGCAGTCCGCGACCGCAGCGATCAGCTCGGGTGATCGTCGCAGGCCAGCAGCAGTTTCTCCAGGTGCGGGGAGGGGTCGGCGGCGGGCACCGCGAGACCGGTGGCCAGGGCCAGTCCGGGGGCGCGGAAGGGGATGTACGCCACTCTGGGCGTGGCCAGCACGCGCGCGTGGGAGGCGTAGACGACCGTCCACAGGGGGCGGGAGCCGATGGTGGCGAGGGTGTCGTGCAGCGTGCCGCCGGCCGGCCCGGGCACCGGCTCGAACCCGGCCGCGTGGCAGGCGCCGACGACCAGGTCGACCAGGGTGGGGTTGTTCCGGCGGGGGGTGAGGGCGAGGGGCAGCGCGGCGAGGTCCGCGAGGTCGATCTCCTCCTGGCGCGCGAGGGGATGCGCGGCCGGCACGGCGGCCACCAGCGGATCGGACCACAGCGGCACCACCCGTACTCCGGCCGGGGGTTCGGCCGAGCGCACGAACGCGGCGTCCAGGCGGCCCGCCGCGACCCGGGCGAACCGTTCGCCGGCCGGCAGGGAGAGCAGCTCCACCGGCACCTCGGGCGCCCGCTCGGCGAACGCGGCCAGCACCCGGTCCAGGTGCGCGCCGAGCCCGGTGCTGGTGCCCAGGCGCAGCCCGCCGGGCGCCGCCACGGCGGCCCGTGCCTTCCGGGCCGCCGCGAGCACCGCCCGCGCCTCGGGGAGCAGCCGCTCGCCCGCCCCGGTCAGCCGTACCCGGCGCGGCGAGCGGTCGAACAGTTCGGCGCCCAGCTCCCGCTCCAGCCGCTGTATCTGCTGGCTGACCGCCGACTGCACGATGTGCAGCCGCTCGGCGGCCCGCCCGAAGTGCAGCTCCTCGGCGACGGCGACGAAATAGCTGAGCTGACGGAGTTCCATGGGCTCGACTGTAGAGCCCGGAACCCGGCCCCCTCAGCGCAAGGCCGGTGCCCGGCCGACTCAGCACACGCCCTCTGTACACGTGTCGCGGCCTCCGCCCCGCGCCCCCGCGCCTGCGCGACGGTGTCGCACGGCGCGTGCGGGGCGCGGGGGCACCGGCCCGGTGGTGCGCGGATATCCTTTTCCTCCTGTCCTGGGTTTCTCCCAAGCCCCATCCCCGGTGAGCGATCAGGCGTACGCAGGCTCGACGGAGAGGCGTCCGATGTCCGAGCGAGAAAACGGCAGGAACGGCGGGCGCAGACCCGTCTGGCGCCGCGCCCTCACCCCGCCCCAGCCCCCCGCCACCGCGACGCCCGCACCCGCCCCGTCCACGGGGGACGGCGCCGAGCCGGCGAGCATCGTCCAGGCGGCGCTGTACCGCGACGGCGTCCGCGTCTCCTCCCCCGCCACGCTCGCCGAGACCTACCGCGAACTGCGCGAGCATTCCCCGGGCATGGCCTGGATCGGCCTGGCCCGCCCCACCGGTGCCGATCTGCGGTCGCTGGCCGCCGAGTTCGGGCTGCACCCCCTCGCGGTGGAGGACGCCATGGAGGCGCACCAGCGGCCCAAGCTGGAGCGGTACGGCGACACCCTGTTCGTCGTCCTGCGCGCCGCGCGCTACCTGGACGCACCGGAGGAGGTCGACTTCGGCGAGCTGCACGTGTTCGTCGGCCCGGACTTCGTCATCACCGTCCGGCACGGCGCGGCCCCGGACCTGTCGGCGGTCCGCCGTCGCATGGAGGACTCCCCCGATCTGCTGAAACTCGGCCCGGAGGCCGTGCTGTACGCGATCCTCGACGCCGTCGTCGACGGCTACGCCCCGGTGGTCTGCGGTGTCCAGAACGACATCGACGAGATCGAGACCGAGGTGTTCCGCGGCGACCCCGAGGTGTCCCGCCGTATCTACGAACTCTCCCGCGAGATGGTCGAGTTCCAGCGCGCCACCCGTCCGCTCGTCGGGATGCTGCACGGGCTGATGGCCGGATTCGCCAAGTACGAGACGGACGAGGAACTCCAGCGCTACCTGCGGGACGTCGCCGACCATGTCACCCACATCAGCGAACGCGTCGACGGTTTCCGCCAGGCCCTCACCGAGATCCTGACGGTCAACGCGACCCTGGTCACGCAGCAGCAGAACGCGGAGATGCGGGCACTGGCGGAGGCGGGTTTCGAGCAGAACGAGGAGGTCAAGAAGATCTCGTCGTGGGCGGCCATCCTGTTCGCCCCGACCCTGGTCGGCACGATCTACGGCATGAACTTCGCGCACATGCCCGAACTGCGCTGGGCGTTCGGTTATCCCTTCGCGATCGGCCTGATGGCCGTGGTCTGCACGGCGCTGTACGTGGTTTTCAAACGGCGGGACTGGCTGTAGGGCGGCGGAAGGGACGGTTCCCGGCCCCTCGCGCGCAGGCCACGTGTCCGCACCCGGCGACGGCGGCACACCCCCGCGGCGCTGGTCCGCGGGGGCCCCTGCGAGGAACCCGGCCGTCAGTGCGCCCGCAGTGCGGCCAGCACCTCCGCGTCCGTCAGCTGCTCGAAGTCCTCGTACCACTGGCCGACGGCGCTGAAGGCGGCCGGCCGGTGCGGGCACAGGATCGTGTCGGCCTCGTCGGCGAGCCGGTCCAGGGAGTCCGGTGCGCCGACGGGGACGGCCAGGACGAGGTGGGCGGGCCGGCGGCGCCGGACGTGGCGCAGGGCCGCGCGGGCGGTGGCTCCGGTGGCGAGCCCGTCGTCGACCAGGATCACGGTGCGGCCCGCCGGGTCCGGCGCCGGGCGGTCGCCGCGGTAGCGCTCCTCACGGCGGCGCAGTTCCTTGCGCTCGCGCTCGACCACCGGCGCCATGGATTCCTCGGTCAGGCCGAGCCGGTCCAGACTCCCGGCGTTGAACAGGGGCGGGTCGTCCCCGACGAGCGCGCCGACGGCGAACTCCTGGTGGTGCGGGGCGCCGATCTTGCGCACGATGAGCACGTCGAGCGGGGCGCCGAGCGCGCGGGCGATGGGCTCGGCGACGGCGATGCCGCCGCGCGGCAGGGCGAGGACGAGGGGGTCGGTGAGGACGCCCTGTTCCCGCAGGTCGCTCAGCAGTCCGGCGAGTTCCCGCCCGGCTTCGGCACGGTCCCGGAAGCGCATGGCTCGTCCTCCTTGGCGGAGCCTCTCCTTCCATGGTGCTCCTGGTCGGGCATCCCGGTCGGACATCCGCGGAGCCGGCCCACGGGATTCACACACACGAGCTATACACCGAGTGTATAGTCCCCGCATGCCTGATTCGACCGACAAGATCCCGACGCCGGTGCACGCGACCAGGAAGATGCGCGCAACCGCCCGGAGGTTCCGTCCGGCCGCGCTCGCCTCGGCCGCCCTCGCGCTGGCGCTCGCCCTGTCCGGCTGCGCCCAGGCCGACACGACCGCACCGAGCACCGTGCGGGCCGAGGCGGCGCACGGGGCGCCGGCGAAGTTCGGGACCGTCGACTGCCGCGAGGCCAAGTGCATCGCGCTCACCTTCGACGCCGGGCCCAGCGAGAACTCGGCGCGGCTGCTCGACATCCTCAAGGAGAAGAAGGTTCCGGCCACCTTCTTCCTGCTCGGCAAGAACCACATGGAGAAGTACCCGGAGCTGGTCGAGCGGATGGCCGCCGAGGGCCACGAGGTCGCGAGCCACACCTGGGACCACAAGATCCTCACGCGGATACCGGACGCGCAGATACGCGAGGAACTGAAGCGGCCGAACGACGCGATCGAGCGGCTGACCGGGCACAGGCCCACGCTGATGCGCCCGCCGCAGGGCCGTACGGACGCCGACGTGCACCGGATCGCCAAGGAGCAGGGCCTGGCGGAGGTGCTGTGGAGCGTGACCGCCAAGGACTACACGACCAACGACTCGGCGCTCATCACCAAGCGCGTCCTCGCCCAGTCGTCCCGCGACGGGATCATCCTGCTGCACGACATCTACCCGGGCACCGTGCCCGCCGTCCCCGGTGTCATCGACGCGCTGAAGGAGCGCGGCTACGCCTTCGTGACGGTGCCTCAGCTGCTGGCACCGGGCAAGGCGGAACCGGGCAAGGTCTACCACCCCTGACCGCTCGGCCGGGTGAGGCGGAGGTGAACGCGCGGGTGCCGGGCGGCCATTGCCTACGATCGTGCCGTGCCGACCTTCACCTTCGCCCGCACGGCCCCGCTTCCGCCCGACGAGGCGTGGCGCCGGCTCACCACCTGGCCCCGTCACGCCGACGCGGTCCCGCTGACCCGCATCCGGGTGCTCACACCGGAGCCCACCGGCGTGGGGACCCGCTTCGTGGCCCGCTCCGGCCTCGGCCCGCTGGCCGTCGACGACGTCATGGAGGTGACGCTCTGGCGCCCGCCCGCCGACGGCGAGGCCGGGCTGTGCCGCCTGGACAAGCGCGGCCGGGTGGTGCGGGGCTGGGCCGAGATCGAGGTGGGGCCGGGGCCCGGGGGCCGCAGCCGGGTGGTGTGGCGGGAGGAGCTGCGGGTGCGCTTCCTGCCGCGCGCCTTCGACGGCGTACTGGAACGCACGGCACGCGCGATGTTCGGCCGGGCGGTCAATCAGCTGCTTCGCCGGGCGTAGCGCGCCGGCGCCCCGAAGGCGTGCGCGGCTGCATCCCTGGACGGCTCCGCCGCACGGTCGCGACCGACCCCGACGAGACCCGCGGACGCCGGACGCCGCCCCGCAACGCCTCAGGCCACCGATCCGATGCTCCGGGCCGGCCACACGACCGTCTCGCGGTGGATGGGGGTGCGCGCGCCGGTGAGGGAGACCCCGCTGCCGCCGCGCCGGTTCGCGACGATCTCGGCGGCGATCGACAGGGCCGTCTCCTCCGGCGTACGGGCCCCGAGGTCGAGCCCGATCGGGGAGCGCAGCCGGGCCAGCTCCAGGTCGCTGACGCCGACCTCGCGCAGCCGCTCGTTGCGGTCCAGGTGGGTGCGGCGGGAGCCCATCGCGCCGACGTAGGCGACCGGCAGCCGCAGGGCCAGCTTCAGCAGGGGGACGTCGAACTTGGCGTCGTGGGTGAGGACGCACAGAACCGTACGGCCGTCGGTCCCGGTGCGCTCCAGGTACGTGTGGGGCCACTCGACGACGATCTCGTCGGCCTCGGGGAAGCGGGTGCGCGTGGCGAACACCGGGCGGGCGTCGCACACGGTGACGTGGTAGCCGAGGAACTTGCCGACGCGGACGAGCGCGGAGGCGAAGTCGATCGCGCCGAAGACGATCATCCGGGGTGCGGGGACGCAGGACTCGACCAGCACCGTGAGCGGGGCGCCGCAGCGCGAGCCCTCCTCGCCGATCTCCAGGGTGCCGGTGCGGCCCGCGTCCAGGAAGGCGCCGGCCTCCGCGGCGACGGTGCGGTCCAGTTCGCGATGGGCGCCGAATCCGCCGTCGTACGCACCGTCGGGGCGCACGAGGAGGGCCCGCCCCCGCAGCCGGGCCGGCCCCTCCACGATCCGCGCGACCGCCGCCGCCTCCCCACGGGCGGCGGCGGCCAGCGCGGCGGCGACCACCGGCCGGGCGGGACCGTCCGCCCGGACCGGCGTGACGAGGATGTCGATGACGCCGCCACAGGTCAGGCCGACGGCGAAGGCGTCCTCGTCGCTGTACCCGAAGCGCTCCAGGACGGTCTCGCCGTCCTCCAGCGCCTGCCGGCACAGCTCGTACACGGCCCCTTCCACGCATCCGCCGGAGACCGAACCGATGGCCGTGCCCTCGGCGTCCACCGCGAGGGCGGCGCCGGGCTGGCGCGGGGCGCTGCCGCCGACGGCCACCACGGTGGCGACGGCGAAGTCACGGCCCTGCTCGACCCACCGGTTCAGCTCCTCGGCGATGTCCAGCATCTGTCGGTCTCCTTGACGGGGTTGGGGCAAGCGCCCCGGAGGGGCGCGGGAACTGCGCGAGCGGTCACGACGGGTCCGCGGACGACCGGCGACCCGTCACGGCTCGCTGCCGGCGGAGCGTCTAGTGCACGCCCAGCCAGGCCTCGATCGGATGAAGGGCGAAGTAGATCAGGAAGACGGCGGTCAGGCCCCACATGAAGGCACCGATCTCGCGTGCCTTGCCCTGGGCGGTCTTGATGGCGGTGTAGGAGATGACACCGGCCGCGACACCGCTGGTGATGGTGTACGTGAACGGCATCAGGACGACGGTGAGGAAGACCGGGATCGCGGTGGCGCGGTCGGCCCAGTCCACGTGCCGGGCGTTCATCAGCATCATGGCGCCGATGACGACCAGGGCGGCGGAGGCGACCTCCTGAGGGACGATCGCGGTCACCGGGGTGAAGAACAGACAGGCCGCGAAGAACAGGCCGGTGACCACGGAGGCGAGACCCGTGCGGGCCCCCTCCCCGACACCGGTGGCGGACTCGATGAAGACCGTCTGCCCCGAGCCGCCCGCCACGCCGCCGATCGCACCGCCGGCGCCGTCGATGAACAGGGCCTTGGACAGGCCCGGCATACGGCCCTTGTCGTCGGCCAGTTCGGCTTCGGTGCCGACGCCGATGATGGTGGCCATCGCGTCGAAGAACCCGGCGAGGACGAGAGTGAAGACGATCATGCCGATCGTCATCGCGCCGACCTTGCCCCAGCCGCCGAACTCCACGTGCCCGAAGAGCGAGAAGTCGGGCATCGAGACCGCGCCGTGCAGTTCGGGGGCGCCGTTGGCCCACTGCTTGGGGGCGATGACGCCGAGGCCGTTGAGGACGGCGGCGACGACGGTGCCGGTGACGATGCCGATCAGGATGGCGCCGGGGATGTTGCGCGCCTGGAGCATGAAGATCAGCAGCAGGGTGCCGGCGAAGAGCAGCACCGGCCAGCCGGCGAGCTGGCCCGCCGGGCCGAGGGTGACCGGGGTGGCCACGCCCTTGTGCACGAATCCGGACTTGTAGAAGCCGATGAGGGCGATGAACAGGCCGATGCCCATGGTGATGCCGTGCTTGAGCGCGAGCGGGATCGCGTTCATGATCATCTCGCGCAGGCCGGTGACGACCAGCAGCATGATCACGACGCCGTACATCACGCACATGCCCATGGCCTGCGGCCACGTCATGTTGGGGGCGACCTGTGAGGACAGGACACCGGAGACGGAGAGACCGGCGGCGAGCGCGAGGGGCACCTTGCCGACGAAGCCCATCAGCAGCGTGGTGGCGGCCGCCGCGAACGCGGTCGCGGTGATCAGGGCCTTCTGGCCGAGCGTGTCGCCCGCCGCGTCCTTGCCGGACAGGATCAGGGGGTTGAGCAGGAGGATGTACGCCATCGCCATGAAGGTGGTGATGCCGCCGCGGACCTCTCGCGAGACCGTGGATCCTCTCTTGGTTATGTGGAAGTACCGGTCGAGCCAGGATCGTCCTGCCGGGACGCGGGTGCCTTCGCCCGCGTCGTCGGCTGCGGTCCTGGGCTCCACTGACTGCTGGGTCATGGTGCCATCTCCCAAGGTTCACAGGGGCACCCGCACCACCGCCCTGCGGTGTGCGGGATTTGGGAATGGACGACCCGGGGGACGGCCCGAGACGAACAAGGGGTGGTACTTCAAGGACCGCGAGCGGAGCGGAACTCAAAGGGGGGTTCCTCCGGGCGGCGCGGCGGAGTGTGTGACGTTCCCTGCGCCGCCCGGAGAGCTTTTCGGTGTTACGCGGTGCCCGTGAGGTGCTCGGGCCGCACCGGCGTGCGGTTGAGCTCCAGCCCGGTCGCGTTCCGGATCGCCGCGAGGACGGCCGGCGTGGACGACAGGGTCGGGGCCTCGCCGATGCCACGGAGCCCGTAGGGGGCGTGGTCGTCGGCGAGTTCGAGCACGTCGACCGGGATGGTCGGCGTGTCGAGGATGGTGGGGATCAGGTAGTCCGTGAAGGAGGGGTTCCTGACCTTCGCGGTCTTCGGGTCGACGATGATCTCCTCCATCACCGCCACGCCCAGGCCCTGGGTCGTACCGCCCTGGATCTGGCCGACGACGGAGAGCGGGTTGAGCGCCTTGCCGACGTCCTGGGCGCAGGCCAGCTCGATGACCTTGACCAGGCCGAGTTCGGTGTCGACCTCGACGACCGCGCGGTGCGCGGCGAAGGAGTACTGGACGTGTCCGTTGCCCTGGCCGGTGCGCAGGTCGAAGGCCTCGGTCGGCCGGTGCCGCCACTCCGCCTCGATCTCGACGGTCTCCCCCTCCAGGACGTCGGCCAGGTCGCCGAGGACCTCGCCGCCGTCGGTGACGACCTTGCCGCCCTCCAGCAGGAGTTCCGCGGTCGCCCAGGCCGGGTGGTAGCTGCCGAACTTGCGCCGGCCGATCTCCAGGACCTTCTCGCGGACGAGTTCGCAGGCGTTCTTCACGGCGCCGCCGGTGACGTACGTCTGCCGGGAGGCCGAGGTGGAGCCGGCGGAGCCGACCTGTGTGTCGGCCGGGTGGATGGTCACCTGGGTGACGCCGAGCTCGGTGCGGGCGATCTGCGCGTGGACGGTGACACCGCCCTGGCCGACCTCCGCCATCGCGGTGTGCACGGTCGCGACCGGCTCACCGCCGATGACCTCCATGCGCACCTTGGCGGTGGAGTAGTCGTCGAAGCCCTCGGAGAAGCCGACGTTCTTGATGCCGACCGCGTAACCGATTCCGCGTACGACGCCTTCGCCGTGCGTGGTGTTGGACAGGCCGCCGGGCAGCTGCCGTACGTCGGCGCCCTCGCTGGACTCCCACTGGCGCTCGGGCGGCAGCGGCATCGCCTTGACGCGGCGCAGGAGTTCGGCGACCGGGGCCGGGGAGTCGACCGGCTGCCCGGTCGGCATGACGGTCCCCTGCTCCATCGCGTTCAGCTGCCGGAACTCCACCGGGTCCATGCCGAGCTTCTTCGCCAGCTTGTCCATCTGCGCCTCGTAGGCGAAGCACGCCTGGACCGCGCCGAAGCCGCGCATGGCGCCGCAGGGCGGGTTGTTGGTGTAGAGGGCGATGGCCTCGATGTCGACGTCGTCGATCACGTACGGGCCGACCGACAGGGAGGAAGCGTTTCCCACGACCGCCGGGGAGGCGGAGGCGTAGGCGCCGCCGTCCAGGACGATCTTGCACTTCATGTGCGTGAGCTTGCCGTCCTTGGTGGCGCCGTGCTCGTAGTACAGCTTCGCCGGGTGCCGGTGGACGTGCCCGAAGAAGGACTCGAACCGGTTGTAGACGATCTTCACCGGCTTGCCGGTGCGCAGCGCCAGCAGGCAGGCGTGGATCTGCATCGACAGGTCCTCGCGGCCGCCGAACGCGCCGCCGACGCCGGCTAGCGTCATGCGCACCTTCTCCTCGGGCAGGCCGAGGACGGGGGCGATCTGGCGCAGGTCGGAGTGGAGCCACTGGGTGGCGATGTAGAGGTGGACGCCGCCGTCCTCCTCCGGTACCGCGAGGCCGGACTCGGGGCCGAGGAAGGCCTGGTCCTGCATGCCGAAGGTGTACTCGCCCTCGACGATCACGTCGGCCCGCCCGCGGGCCTGCTCCACGTCGCCGCGGATGATCGGCTGGCGGTGCACGATGTTCGGGTGCGGGACGTGCCCGATGTGGTGGTCGTCGCGGTTCTCGTGGACGAGGATCGCGTCCGGCGCGGTGGCGGAGGCCTCGTCGGTGACGACGGGCAGTTCCCTGTACTCCACCTTGATCTTGGCGGCGGCGCGGCGGGCCGTCTCCGGGTGGTCGGCGGCGACGAGCGCCACCGGCTCGCCGTGGTGGCGAACCTTGCCGTGGGCCAGGACCGGGGTGTCCTGGATCTCCAGGCCGTAGTGCTTCACCTCGGTGGGCAGGTCGTCGTAGGTCAGGACGGCGTAGACGCCGGGCGTGGCCAGGGCCTCGGAGGTGTCGATCGAGACGATCTCGGCGTGGGCGACGGTGGAGCGCAGGATCTGGCCCCACAGCATGTCCTCGTGCCACATGTCGGACGAGTACGCGAACTCGCCGGTGACCTTGAGGGTGCCGTCCGGGCGGAGCGTGGACTCGCCGATGCCGCCCTTGGTCTGAGAACCCTGCGTGATCTTCGTAGGGGTGCCGGTGGGGGCACCTCCCGCTCGAGCGGAGCCGGGAGTGGGGGACGGCATGTCAGACCTCCTCGGACTGACGGGCGGCCGCCAGGCGGACCGCGTCCATGATCTTCTCGTACCCCGTGCAGCGGCACAGGTTGCCCGACAGCGCCTCGCGGATGTCCGCGTCGGACGGGTTCGGGTTGCGCTCCAGGAGTTCGTCGGAGGCGACGAGCAGACCCGGGGTGCAGAAGCCGCACTGGACGGCGCCGGCGTCGATGAACGCCTGCTGGATCGGGGAGAGTTCCGCGCCCTCGCCGGTCTGGGAGTCGGAGGCGGGCTTGGCCCTCCACTGCTGGGCGTCCTGGAGCGTCGTACCGCAGGCGCCGGTGGCGCAGCCGCCGTGCTCCTCGCGCTGCTTGGCGTAGTCCGCCAGGCCCTCGACGGTCACGACGTCGCGTCCCTCCACCTGGCCGGCCGCGACCAGGCAGGAGCAGACCGGCACGCCGTCCAGGCGCACGGTGCAGGAGCCGCATTCGCCCTGCTCACAGGCGTTCTTCGAACCCGGAAGGCCCAGGCGCTCGCGCAGGACGTACAGCAGGGACTCGCCCTCCCAGACGTCGTCGGCCTCCTGCGGACGTCCGTTGACGGTGAAGTGGACGCGCATCACGCAGCTCCCTCGGTGGTGCGGTGGTTGCCGCGGTACGACTCCCAGGTCCAGGTGAGCGTCCGGCGGGCCATGACGCCGACCGCGTGGCGGCGGTAGCTCGCGGTGCCCCGGACGTCGTCGATCGGGTTGCAGGCGGCCGAGCACAGGGCGGCGAACTGCTTGGCGACCGACGGGGTGATGATCTTTCCGTTGTCCCAGAAACCGCCCTCCTGCAGGGCCGCGTTCAGGAACTGTTCGGCGGCCTTGGCCCGCACGGGGGTGGGCGCGGCCGAGCCGATGCCGGTCCGTACCGTACGGGTCTGGGGGTGCAGGGCGAGACCGAAGGCGCACACGGCGATGACCATGGCGTTGCGGGTGCCGACCTTCGAGTACTGCTGCGGGCCGTCCGCCTTCTTGATGTGCACGGCGCGGATCAGCTCGTCGGGCTGCAGGGCGTTGCGCTTGACGCCGGTGTAGAACGCGTCGATCGGGATCAGGCGGGTGCCGCGGGCCGCCGACTCCGCCTCGACCTCCGCGCCGGCCGCGAGCAGGGCGGGGTGGGCGTCACCGGCGGGCGAGGCCGTGCCGAGGTTGCCGCCGACGCCGCCGCGGTTGCGGATCTGCGGGGAGGCGACCGTGTGCGAGGCGAGCGCGAGGCCCGGCAGCTCGGCACGGAGGTTCTCCATGATCTTGGTGTACGGCACGGAGGCACCCAGCCGTACGCTCTCCTCGCCGACCTCCCACTCGGTGAGGTCGCCGATGCGGTTGAGGTCGAGCAGGTACTCGGGCCGGCGGTGGTCGAAGTTGATCTCGACCATCACATCGGTGCCACCCGCAATCGGCACAGCGGTGGGGTGCTCGGCCTTCGCGGCGAGCGCCTCCTCCCAGCTGGCAGGGCGAAGGAAGTCCATGACCGGCTCTCTTCTTGGTCTCATGGGTCGAACAGATTGAGCCAATCCGTATGCGGCGGGCCCGGCTCGTTCACGTGCTGTTAACGCGGAGTGGACTCAGTACACCGCCCCGTACTCCAACGCGGTCAGTCACCGAAACCATGAAGGAGTTGGCTGGCCACACCGGGCATCTTGTAGATTCGTATGAACGGAGGTCATCGGCAACCTCTCCGATTTCCTGGGGAAACGCAGGAAACACCGCGGAGACCCCGGGAGAGTGCCCTGGCGGCCCGTGCCGGGCCGTTCTCCTGTCACCCTCCAAGATCCATCGTAGGTTTCGAGACAAAGAACGGCGGCGACGAGATGCGGCTGCGCGCACTTCTGGACACCGATGCGCTGGGCCTGCGGCTGCTCGGCGGCGAGGAGGAGCTGGACCGGTCGGTGCGCGGGGTCATGACCACCGACCTGCGGGACCCGAGCCGCTACCTCTCCGGGGGCGAGCTGGTGCTGACCGGCCTCGCCTGGCGCCGGAACGCGAGCGACTCCGAGTCGTTCGTACGGATCCTGGTGCAGGCCGGGGTGGCGGCGCTCGCGGCCGGCGAGGCGGAGCTGGGGGACATCCCGGACGACCTGGTCCTGGCCTGTGCGAGGAACCGGCTGCCGCTGTTCGCGGTGCACGAGTCGGTGGCCTTCGCCACGATCACCGAGCACGTCGTACGGCAGGTCTCCGGCGAGCGCGCCGGGGACCTGGCGGCCGTCGTGGACCGGCACCGGCGGATGATGACCTCGGGCCCGGCGGGCGGCGGCCCGGACGTGGTCCTGGACCTGCTCGGCTCCGACCTGGACCTGCGTGCCTGGGTGCTCTCCCCCACCGGCCGGCTGATCGCCGGTTCCAAGGTGGCGGGCCCGGCGCTGCCCGCGGAGACCTGCGCGAACCTCGCCGCCGAGCACCTGGCGGCCACCCGCACCGGCCGGCGCGGCCCGCACCGGGTCCTGCTGGACGGTACGACGTACTCGCTGTTCCCGATCCGCTCCTCGGGCCGCTCCCCGCAGGCCGCCCGCGACGTGCGCGAGACGGTCCTGTCGGACTGGCTGCTGGCCGTCGACGCGGACGCCGGGGACTGGCCCGAGGAGCGCCTGGACCTGCTGCAGGGCGTGACCCAGCTGATCGCCGTCGAGCGCGACCGCCGGGACGCGGCGCGCACGGTGCGGCGCCGGCTCGCCCAGGAGGTGCTGGAGCTGGTGCAGACGGGAGCCGCGCCGGCCGAGATCGCGGCCCGTCTGCGGGTGGCCGCGCCGGTGCTGCTGCCCGGGCTCGGGGCGGCCCCGCACTGGCAGGTGGTGGTGGCCCGCGTGGAATGGGAGGGCGAGGAGGTCGAGGGCGGCCCGGTCGCCCAGTCGCTGCTGGAGGAGGTGCTGGTCGACCCCCTGGCCACCGGCCCCGAGCCCTCGGACCGGATCGCCGTCGCCCACACGGGCGACGAGGCCATCGCACTCGTCCCGCTCCCCGCGGTCTCCGCCGAGCACGACGGCTCGGAGACCGGTCTGCTGGCCGACGCCCTGCTGCAGTCGGTGCGCGAGACGCTGTCGGCGGGCCTGGACGGCGACGGGCGGCTCACCCTCGGTGTCAGCGCCGCCGTGCACTCGGCGGAGGGCCTGCGCGGCGCCCTGGAGGAGGCCCGGCACGCCCGCCGGGTGGCGGCGGCCCGCCCCGGCCGGGTCTGCGCGGCCGGGCACCAGGAGCTGGCGTCGCACGTCCTGCTGCTCCCGTTCGTCCCGGACGACGTCCGCCGCGCCTTCACGGCCCGCCTCCTGGACCCGCTGACGGACTACGACCGCCGCCACCGGGCCGAGCTGATCCCCACCCTGGAGGCGTTCCTGGACTGCGACGGCTCCTGGACCCGCTGCGCCACCCGGCTCCACCTGCACGTCAACACGCTGCGCTACCGGGTCGGCCGCATCGAGCAGTTGACGGGACGGGACCTGTCGCGGCTGGAGGACAAGCTGGACTTCTTCCTGGCCCTGCGCATGAGCTGAGGTCAGCGGGGGCACGCGGCCGCCGCGGTGGCCAGGACCCGTCACGCGCACGCCCCACGACTTTGTGAAATCTTTCACCCACCCTCTTGGCCCGGCCCGCCGATTGGTGCTGGAATGCCGCCACCACTCAACAGCTCGATGGCGTGCTCGGGGAGGGCAACGTGGCGCATACCGCCATGTCTGGTAACGGAACGACCCCAGGTGACGATCCGCTCCAGACCGCGGTATGGCGGCTGCGCTCGCGGGCCTGCTGGGCGGACGCGGCGGCCCTGCTGCCGCCCGACACCCCCGCCACGGCCCTGCAGCGGGCCGTACTGCTGGTCGAACGGTGTCTGTACACCGAGCGGGGCTGGCAGGAGGCGGAGGACGCCCTGCGGACGGCGGAGGCGCTCGCGCACACCGACGACGAGCGGGGGGCCGCCGCGTGCGAGCGGGGTCAACTCGCCTACACGGCGACGCTGCACGGGGTGCGGGACCGCGCGGACGAGGCGCGCGCGGCACTCGGCCGGGCGGCGGCGCTGATCCCTCCGGGGGCGCCGGGCCGGGCACTGCTGGACTTCCGGCGGGGGCTGATCGCCGAGAACCTGACCCGCTCCGCGCAGGCGGCGCGTGCCGCGTACCGCCGGGCGCACGCGGGCGCCACCGCGCACGCGGACCCCCTGCTGCTGTCCTTCACGTGGCGTCACCTTGCCGGACTCGCCCTGCGCGAGGGCGAGTTGACCGAGGCCCGGCACGGCTTCGCGGAATCCCTCCGGATCCGCGAGGAGCTGGGCTACCTGGTGGGCACGGCCCCTGCGCTGGCCTCTTTGGCCGACGCGGAGTCCGAGCCGGAGGCCTCGCGGCTGCGGGAGGAGGCGCGCCGTCTGTTCCGGCTGCTCGGGGGTGTACCGACCTGGCTGGCACGGCAGTTGTCCCCACCGGCGCCGGGGGCGGCCACGGCGTAGGGGCGGGTGGGGACCGTCCCTCACCGGGTGCGGGCCGGCGGGGGGCTCGTCGCGCGGCTCCCCGTGCCCCTCCGGGACGCCTCGGCCGCAGCCCGCCGGGGGCGCGGGGAACTGCGCGGGCGACCACGACACCCGCGCCCGGGCAGACGGCCCGGACCTCGACGGCGCCCACCGCAGCCGCTCAGCACGCGCCCGCGAAGTGCTCCTCCACCAGCGTCCGCACCACATCCGCGTCCCCGGCGGTCAACGCGTCCAGCAGCGCCATGTGCTCCGCGGCGTCCGCCACGAGAGAGGCCCGGCCGTGCCGGACCGGCGGCCACTGCGACCGCCGGTGCAGATCCGACGCGATACGGACCAGCTGCTCGTTGCCCGACAGGGCGAGCAGCGCCCGGTGGAAGGCCCGGTCGGACTCCGCGTACGCGGCCGGACAGCCGGACGCAGCCGCCCGTACCGTCTCCTGCGCGAGCGGACGCAGCTCGGCCCACCGCTCGCCCGGCACGGTCCCAGCGAGCCGCAGCATCACCGGCACCTCGATGAGCGCCCGCACCTCGGCCAGCTCGGCCAGCTCCCGCGCCCCGCGCTCGACGACCCGGAAGCCTCGGTTGGGCACGACCTCGACGGCGCCCTCCAGGGCGAGCTGCTGCATGGCCTCGCGCACGGGGGTGGCCGAGACACCGAACCGGTCGCCGAGCACCGGCGCCGAGTAGACCTCGCCCGGCTGCAGCTCCCCGGTGACCAGCGCCGTCCGCAGGGCGTCCAGGATCTGCCCGCGCACCGAGGAGCGCCGCACCGCCGGCCGCGGCCCGGGAATCGGCCGCTCACCGTGCGTGTGCTCGCCACGCGCGGCGGGCAGGGCGGTGTCCCGCTCGCGGCAGCCGTCCGGGGTGTCCTCCGCGCGCGCCTGCGCGGGCCCCCGGGCGGCGCCGGGCGTCCGGCGCCGCGGTGTCCCCGCCTCGGCGGAGGCCTGTGCACTCTGCTCCACGGGTCCTCCTGGCGGGCTTGTCGGCACTTGGGCCATTAACGGTGGGTTGTCACTTGTCCGTCAAGCACCTTAGGCGCCCGAGGCGGGAGTTCCAATTCACCCAGGGGGAAATAAGGCAAGGCTTACCTGCGCGCGAATCGGAACGGTTGATTCACACCTTCCCCACCCGCCACGGAAACTTTCCGGGGAACCACGCGTCCGGGTACTCTTATTCGAACTCAACTCCCGCTCGCCGCACGGCAGTTCGAGGAGAAGGCCACCCTGGGCATCCCCTTGCACTTCCTTGGCGGCCTCTTGCCCCGAAACCCCCTGAGGGCCCTCGGGAGTGGGCCACTATGGCGGGCGTTACGCCCTATCCCAATGCAAGGGACCCCTGATGAGACTGACCGACATATCGCTGAACTGGCTGCTTCCGGGCGCCGTACTGCTCCTGGGGATGCTGGCGGCGGTGGCGGTGCTCGCGCGCGGCAAGCGCTCCTCCGGGGAGAACGCCAGCGCGGACGACTCGTGGGAGCGCAGCGAAGAGCGCCGCAGACGCAAGGAGGCCATCTACGGCACGGCCTCGTACGTGCTCCTGTTCTGCTGTGCGGCGGTCGCCGCCGCCCTGTCCTTCCACGGCCTCGTCGGCTTCGGCGAACAGAACCTGGGGCTGACCGACGGCTGGCAGTACCTGGTGCCGTTCGGCCTGGACGGCGCGGCGATGTTCTGCTCCGTCCTCGCGGTGCGCGAGGCCAGCCACGGTGACGCGGCCCTCGGCTCCCGGATCCTCGTGTGGCTGTTCGCCGCCGCCGCGGCGTGGTTCAACTGGGTGCACGCGCCCCGGGGCGCCGGGCACGCGGGCGCCCCGCAGTTCTTCTCCGGTATGTCGCTGTCGGCGGCCGTCCTGTTCGACCGCGCGCTGAAGCAGACCCGACGGGCCGCGCTGCGCGAGCAGGGCCTGGTGCCGCGTCCGCTGCCGCAGATCCGTATCGTCCGCTGGCTGCGGGCCCCCCGCGAGACCTACCGGGCCTGGTCGCTGATGCTCCTGGAGGGCGTGCGCAGCCTGGACGAGGCCGTGGAGGAGGCCCGCGAGGACAGGCGGCAGAAGGAGGAGACGCGGCAGCGCCGGCGCGATCAGCAGCGGATCGAGCGGGCCCAGCTGAAGGCCATCAGCCGGGGCCACCGCGGCTTCGTCGGCCGCGGCGCCCGGCAGGTCGAGGTGCAGGCGGTGGAGCGTGGCCCCGCCCCGGCGACCGCGGAGCCTGCCATATCCACCGCGGAGCAACTGCCCGTACGCGCCCGCCCCTCCCTGCAGCCGGTCCGCAGAGGATCCGCTGAGCAGGTGACCGTCGACCTCACCGCCGAGGACGACACCATGGCCCTGCCCCGCCTGGACTCGCTGGAGCGCAAGCTGAAGGACCTGGAGCAGCAGTTCGGCTAGCCGGGCACTCCGACGTGCCGGGGGCAGGACCACACGGGTCACGCCCCCGGCGCGTTTCCGGGCGGCGGAACCGCGACACCCTGCGGGGCGCGAGGCCGCGGGAGCGACCGGCACCGGCGAACCCGCACCCGCACCCGCACCCGCACCCGCAGAACGGCCTTGTCGCCCGGTGCGCAGCGTCACGCCGCCTCGGCACCCAGTTCGAACCACACCGACTTGCCCACCCCGTGCGGCCGTACGCCCCAGGAGTCCGCGAGGGACTGCACCAGCAGCAGACCGCGCCCGTGGGTGTCCTCGTCCGTGTCCGGGCCTCTGAGATCCGGTCTGCGGGCCACGAAGTCCCGTACCTCCACGCGCACTCCGCCCGGTTCCACCACGGCCGTGAGGACCGCGTCGTCGTCGGTGTGGACGAGCGCGTTGGTGACCAGTTCGCTGGTGAGCAGTTCGGCGATCTCCGAGCGGCCCGGTTTTCCCCAGTGCCGCAGCAGTTCGCGCAACTCCCGGCGGGCCTCGGGCACCGCCCTGAGATCCGCCCGCCCCAGCCTGCGCCGGAGCCGGTGCGCGTGTTCCGTGGTGGTGTCGGCCTCTTCCCCCGTCGTCGCCGAGGAGCCCCCGACGACCGCGGGACCGCCCCCTCGTGCCTGACTCTTCATGACCCCCGCCCGCACGCCGCTGGACCCTGCCCCTCCTGGTCGAACACGTTCACGGAGGATGCTTGCCCAGCACGAACCCGGGCAGTCCTGACAGATGCCCGATGACCGGAGGTTCGGCCACGGCCGTACGGGGCCCGGACCGCCCGCCGGGCCGCGCCGCACCCGCCTCGCCGGCCTCCCGTACGGCGCTGGGCGCCCCGGACGCCCCGCGACGGCGGGGCAGATGCGTCCGGCACCGGCCGTCGGCACACCGTCACACGCCGTGAAAGTGGCCGAAATCCGCTCCTGTCCTGGCGGGTTCAGGGGCGGGGTACGGGGGTGCGGGAGGCGGACAGGGCGAACTGGTGACCCTCTCCGCGCCGATCTCCGGCGTGGGGTTCCGTGCCGGGGGTTGTCCGCGGACGTCCTTGAGCACGCCGGTGAGCGCCCGGGCTTGTCCACCCCGTGTCCCGGGAAGCGGTTACGCCTCCCACACGGCCGCCGCCGTACGGTCGTCGGCGTAGCCCTTCACCCGCACCTGGGCGTCGGCGAGGAACGCGGCGAGGCCCGGCGCGGTAGGTCCGGACCAGCGGCGGGCCAGATAGGCGCAGAGGGCGGCCTCGCCACGCAGCGGGTCGGCGAGACCCGCGGTGCACATCACCAGCGCATCACCCGGGCGGGCCGCCGAGGCTCGGAACCGGAACGGCTCGCGGGGCGGCTCCGGGGCCGGCTCGTACGGGCTGGGCGGGGTCGGGATGCCGAGATCCATGGTGAGCCGGTCGCCCTCGGGCGTCTCGGCACACGTCTTCGCGGGTTTTCCCGGTGGGGAGCCGGGGCCGACGGCGGACGCGCCGCCGCTGTCGTCGGACGTGACGCGCGGCTCGATGTCGTGCCACTGCCCGTCCCGCAGCCGGAACAGACCGCCGTCACCGACGCCGAAGAACACGCGCGTACGGCAGTCGGGATCGGCGGGCAGCAGCAGACAGCGCAGGCTCGGGGTGCACTTCTCCGGGTCGACGCCCCGTTCCGCCGCGCTCACCCGGAGCTTGCCGAGGCTGCGGTCGGTCAGCCGGTGCAGGCCCGCCCTCAGGTCGCCGCACCGGGCGGCCCGGATGTCCGCCACCAGCCGGTGGTGACTGCGGCCCACGGCCCACCCGATCCACCGGCACGCCTCGGCCGCCACGAGATGCGCACCCGGCGTGCCCCGCACCCCGGTCGCCATCGCGACCAGCACCAGTGCCTGCTCCCCCGTCCCGAACCGGGCGGTCAGCAGCGAGTCCCGCCGCGGCTCGCCCCGGTACCGCGCCGAGTCCCCCCGCAACGACACCGCACGCAACGCACACGCCCCGTACCGGGCCCCGTCCAGCACGGTGTCCGCCACCAGCTCCCCCAGCCCCTCGGGATCGGCGGCCGGCAACGCGGTCGGCTCGGGGTCGTAGGTGGGCGGACCGGAGCCGACGTAGTCGAGACAGGAGGGGGCAGGGGGCGGAGTGAGGGGCGAGGACGTGGGTGAGGCGGCCGACGCGGCCGGGGATGCGGACGCGGCGGGCTCGGACGGGTGGGCGCCGGCGCCTGCCGGAGGCTTTTCGGGGGCTTGCGACGACGAGAGGCGCGTCGGCGTGTCCAGCGGCTCGGGGGGCGAGACGGACTCCGGGGGCCCCTGCGTCCGAGCGCACGGGTCGGGCTCGGCCGCATCCCGCCCGGACCAGCCGGCGGGCGAGGCGGAGGACCCCTCCTGCGCGCCGCGGTCGGCCGACGCCGAGGAGGCCACAGGAAGGTCCCGCGACCCCGGGACCGACGCGGGCCCGGAAACATCCCCGGACCAGTCGGCGGGCGGGGCGGGGGACGGGTCCTGCGTGGTGCGTTCACGGGGCGCTGGGAGATCCTGCGGCTGCCAGGGCGCGGCGGGCGCCAACGGCATCCGCGGCTCCATGGGCGAGGGGGGCGCGGACACGTCCCCCTCGGACCGGTGGGTGGACGGCGCGGCGGGGGGCCGCTGCTCCGGTGCGGTGTCCGCGGCGGGCGGGGACGGGTCCTGGGACCGAGGGGGTGGGGTGGTGGGTGCCGACGGGTTCCGCGCCGGGGGTTCCGTCGGGGGTGCGGGGGGCCGGCGGTTGGTCGATGAGGGCGGTTCGCGGTGGGGCGGGGGCGGCTCCCAGGGGGTGCGCTGGGGCGGCAGCGCGGTCCGGCCCGGAGGTGTGCTCCCCGAGGTGTCGCCCCGGTCCGGCGCGTCGGCGCTGCCGGCCGCGTCGGCGGCGGCCCGCGTGCCCGGTCCCGGCTCGCCCGACGGTGCCGTGACCGGCCGGCCCGTCACCGTGCGCTTCGCGGAGGCGAACCGGTCGTCCAGGGAATCCGGCGCGGCCGTGGGTCCGGTGTCCTCGGTGGAGTCGTCGTACAGCTGTCCCCACCAGTCGTCCTCAGGACGGGCGGGCCTTCCCCCCTGCTGGCTCATGCCGCTCATTGTCCACCGCACGGGCGGTATGAAAACGGGTCATCGGGAAAATCCGGCGCACCGACCCCGCCGCACGGCGCGTCGGGTGAGGGACTGAACAGCCGTACGGCAAGCGGGAGATGACGGTGGACGGCCGCCGGGCGGCCCCACCCCCCACGGGAGGGCCACCCGGAGACGCCGCACGTGGCCCGGCCCCCGATCCCCTTCGCGTGGCACGCACACGTCCGGGCCCGGGCCACGGTCCGGACGACCGGGCCGCTGTGCCGGCGCAGCACCCGCTCGGCGTCCGGACGAGGCCGAGGCGCAGGCGGCCGGGCGCGGGGTGCGCCACCGCGTGGTGGTGGAGCGCGCGGTGCTGGACCTGCCGGGCGGGCTGACCGAGCTGACGGCGGCGCTCGGCCGGGACGAGCGGGTGCGGGTCGTGGACCGGGTGCCGACGAAGCTGGTGATCGCCGACCGTGCGCTCGCCATGGTGCCGCTGACCTCACGCACGGCGGAACCGGCCGCGCTGGTGGTGCACGCCGGCGGGCTGCTGGAAACCGCTGTAGGGGCTGACCGACGCGAGCGTCGCCAAGCAGCTGGACCTGGGCCTGAGGACCGTGCAGCGCCGGGTGCGGCGGCTGACGGAGCCGGCCCGGGTGGCGACCGGGCTGCAGCTGGGCTGGCACGCGTACGAGCGGGGCTGGGTGTCCCGCTCCCAGCCTTCCGTGGACGCGCCTTTGACCTGCGGTTTCTTGGCTTCTGGCGCACTCTGGGCAGATGGGAGCGTGGGAACTCCTGCTGGTCGGCGTGGTCATCGTGCTCGGCCTGTGCGGAGTGCTGGTGCCCGGTGTGCCGGGGTCGTGGCTGGTGTGGGCCGCGGTGCTGTGGTGGGCGCTGACGGACCCTCAGCCGTCGGCGTGGGCCGTTTTGGTGGGCGCCACCGGGGTGCTGCTGCCGTCGCTGGCGGTGCGCGCCGCGCTGCCGCCGCGCCGGCTCCGCGAGAGCGGCGCGACGCCGCGGCTGGCGGTGTACGCGGGCGCCGGGTCCTTCCTCGGCTTCGTCCTGCTGCCGGTGCTGGGCGCGCTGCCGGGGTTCGTCGCGGGGATCTATGTGCACGAGCGACTGCGCCTGGGCGGGCACGGCGAGGCGATCGCCTCCCTGCGCACGACGATGCGCTCGGGCGGCTCCAGCGTCCTGACCGAGTGGTTCGCCTGCCTGCTGATCGCGGGGGCGTGGCTGGGCACGGTGCTGTGGGGCTGACCCCGTCACCGCACCCCGGCAGAGCCCGGCCGCACCGGACCGACGACGGCCACCCCGCGCCGGGCCACACCCCGACGCACCGGGCCGGGAACCGCTGTCACCGCGCCGGGGCCCGTCCCCCGCGGCCTGCGCGCACCAGGCCGCCGCCCCGGCACACGGAGCGGGAAAACGGAGCCGGAAACCGGTGTCGCCGCGTCAGGGACCGGCATCCCCGGAAGCCGGCATCGCCGCGCCGGAAACCGTTGTCACCGAGCCACGCCGGCGAGCGCCCGGCGGACCGTGTCCGCGACCGCTGCCATCCCCGTGTCGTTGAAGTGCAGGTGGTCGCCGGGGTCGTAGGCGGGCAGGAGGCGGGTCGGGTCGGCGGGGTCGCGCAGGGCGGCGTCGGCGTCGGCGACCGCGTCGAAGGCGCCGCCGGTGCGGATGAACGCGTTCACCTGCTGCCGTACCGCCTCGCGGGCGTCGGTGTACGCGGAGAAGCCGCGGTACGGGGTGAGGGTGACGCCGACGACCCGGACGCCCCGGCCGTGGGCGCGGGCGACGAGTGTGCGGTAGGCGTCGGCGTACGCGGTGACGTCGTCGGCCGTCGGTGTGCCCTTGATGTCGTTGATGCCCTCCAGGACCACCAGGACCCGTACCCCGGCCCGGTCCAGGGCGTCGGCGTCCAGACGGCTGAGGGCGCTCGGGCCGGTGCCGTCGTGCAGCAGACGGTTTCCGGAGATTCCGGCGTTGAGGACGCCGAACCGGTCCGCGCGCACCTGTTCGGCGAGCCGGTCGGGCCAGCGGTGGTTGGTGTCGGGGGTGGAACCGTTTCCGTCGGTGAGGGAGTCGCCGAACGCGACGATGCTGCCCGCGGCGCCGCCGAGGACGTCGACACCGGTGACGTAGTACCAGCGGTTGATGGCGGTCGTGTACGCGGTGCCGCCCTCGTCGGTGGCCCGGCCCGCCCCGGCCGGGGCCAGGTAGCTGGTCTGCAGGGCCGTCTGGTGGTAGGTCGCGGGGCCGCTGTCGGCGGGGGTGTACACGGTGACGAGGAGGTCGGCGGCGGCCGGGACCGACAGCGGCACCGGGTCGGTGACCAGGTCCTGGCCGGGCGGGACGGTGACGGTCGAGGCGCCCTGGAAGGTGGCGGTGCGCAGGGTGCCCGGCACGGCGTTCGGACCGGCCGCGCGCAGCGCGACGGTGACCGCGCCGAGCTGCAGGGGCACGGTGCCGAAGCGGTTGCTGAGCCGGATGCGCACGGCCGTGCCGCCGACGCTGAGGTGGACGACGTTGCGGACGGCGGCGCCGGGCAGCGCGGGGGCGGTGCCCGACGGCGCGGTCTCCCAGCTGCCGGTCCAGGGCGGCGGCGCCGGGGCCGCGACGGCCGGCGCCGTCGTGCCCGGCAGTATCGCCAGCAACAGCACCGCCAGGGCCCGTTTGACCTCGATCATCTCCGCACCCGTCCTTCCCCGTGGCTCGTCGGAGCAGACCGTGCCACACGGCCGGGCCGCGCCACCGCACCTTCGAGGGCGGTCCACCCGCTCGGCGCAACGGCCTACGGACGACCGCCCCGGGGTGCGGAGCCGATGCGCGGGGCGCGGGCGGCGTGCCGGGCGACCGTCATGGCCGTGTTCAGCGAGCGGAGCCCGCGCGTCCGGTGTCGCGGCGGCCCGGCCGCGTGACCACCGTGGCCCCTCGTGACCACCGTCGCCCCCCCCGCCGGTCCCTCACGGACCGCGCCGCCGTCGTCCCCGCCACCTACGGCCGGATCGACCCGGAGTTCCTCTTCGACT
>NZ_JBSFKD010000044.1:57712-67514 GCF_053598395.1 Streptomyces sp. NPDC001135
TACTGCGACCACGCGTACGCTCCGGCGGACTCGTATCTCGTGACGTACGACTGCGACAACGAGCTGGACGAGCAGAAGTTCGCCCCACGGCCGTGGCCTGGTCGGCAGTGGACGCAGGCCGGCACCCGCTGGCGCCGTGCCGGGAACGCCTGCTGCCGGGTCGCCGGGAGGCATCGTCCGCTCGGTGGCCGCCGGCCCGGCACTCGCCGGTGTGTACGGCGTCGACGTGCGTCCGGTTGAGCCCGTACTGGATCAGCCGCTCAGCAGGAGCCGGCCACAACTCCGAGCTCGGAGCCGTTCTGCCTTGCGTCACTCCTCCACCGTGATCCAGCCGTCGATCCGGGCAAGGGCCGCCGTCGCCCGCTGGCCCGCCACGCGCCGTGCTTGCGTCTCGGATCGGCTCCTTCACCCCGTAGGGAGCCGGAAGCCAAAGGCACTGTGCGGCTGTGCGCGCGTAAGGAGGCGAAGCCGCGCCAGTGGCCTGGTCTCCACGCACGCTTCGGTGACGTCCCCCATGGAACCTGCCGGTCCGGGCGGCCGTACAACCATTCGACGTCCTGCCCCGTCTGGAAAGGCGGTTTTCTCGCGTTGTTCATGGCGGGTGTTCGTGAGCTTTGGAGGGGGTTCCGTGAGAGCGGGCGAGGTTCGACGACGAGTACGAGCTGCGGTCGGCGCGGTGGCGGTCACCGCGGCGGTGGGTGTGCCGTCCGGGCATGCCGTCGCGGCCGGGGCGGGGCTGGAAGTCGCCGCGGATTCCGGCAACTACACCCTGGAGGCCCTGCCTTACACGGACATGGACCCGAACTCCTGGCGTGCGGTGACGCTGACCAACACGGGCACGACGAAGATCACGTCGTACACGCTCACCGTCGACTACAGCTCGCTCCACGGAGTCGTGGACGTCGCCGCCCCCTTCTCCGGATGCGAGAAGAAGACCGAGGGCGTCCTGGTCTGCAAAGGCGCGGACGCCCCCGCGCCCGGCAAGACGACCAGGCTGGGTGGATTCCGGGTGCGCAGTCTGAAGGGTGCGCAGGGCGGAACCACCGGCGAGATCCGAGTCAGCGGAGAAGCCGACGGTGCCGAGATCGCCGAGAGGGTGTGGAAGGTCGACATCAAGGACAGCGGGTTCGTCCAGGACCGCGTGACGGGAGCCGTGAACGGCAAGGTGAAGCCCGGCGCCGAAGTGCATCCGGGCGCGGGCTTCACCTACTTCGGCGCGCATGAGCTCAAGGGAACCGACCTCTACATGTACGCCGGGCGTGCGTCGTTCAAGCAGGAGCACAGCAACTGCCAGTACGGCACGATGCAGGTCCACATGTTCGACGACCCGAACGGGGAGCCCACCGACGTGTCGTTCCCGGCGGCCGTCTGTCACTTCGACAACACGATCGAGGTGGGCGACTCCTTCGACCTGTCCCCGGGTCCGCTCAGGATCGACGACGCGGCACGCAGCGCCATCTGGTACGCCCAGCCGGGTGCCACCGACCGGCTGAAGGAGCTTACCGACGTCCACACCGGCAGCGGCCCGGAGCTGAAGCTCGTGCCGCGCCCGGACGATGCCCCGCGGGGGGAGCCGAAGGCGAACCTGTACGGAGTCAGCTACCAGGTCGACAACACGGCCGACATCGAGGCCGTCGGTGCCTCGGCAAAGGGACGGCCGGGCCAGGTGGTCACGGTGGACGTCGGGTACCGCAACAACGGTCCCGGCGGCATGCCCACCTGGAACGGCAGCGAGCCCATCGAGGATCCTTCGGTGGAGACCACGGTCACCGTTCCCCAGGGCACGACCGTGGTGAAGGCACCGACAAGGTGCCGGAGGAACGACACCCACAAGAGCGAGGCCGGCGGCCGCAGCTACCACTGTGTGGGGAAGAACACCGAATGGTGGGTCGGTCCGGGCGAACGCCTCGTGTGGTCGTTCGGCCTGCGCATCGAGAAGGCGTCCGCGCTCAAGCCCGGCAAGGTCTCGCTGAAGGTGCTGCCCGAGCATGACAGCGACCCCAAGAACGACACCGCCGCCATCACCGTGAAGGCGCCGGGCGCGGCGGGTGATACCGGTGGCTCCGACGGCGGCGGAAACGGGACTTCCCAAGGCCCGACGGGGGGCACGTCCGGCTCGGGGTCCGGCGGCGGGTCCGGGTCCACCGGGGGCGTCCACGACACGTCGCCCACTGCCACACCCACCGGGTCCATGGCGGCCACGGGCGCCGGGTCCTTGCCGTGGATCGCCGCAACGACGGGCGTCCTCGCCGTGGGTGCCGGCACGGTGCTGTTCCTCGCTGCACGCCGACGTCGACGGTCCTGAGCACCCCTCGCCCGTCCGGCGGTCATGAGCGCCTCTCGCCCTGTCCGGCCGTCCTGAGTGTCTCCCGGCCGCTTCGGCGTCCGGTCTGGCGACAACGGCTCGATCCTCGCCCCCGGGTGTCAGTCAACGACGCACCCGGACCAACGATCGGTGATCCGAAGAAACGGCCTAGCGCACCGCCGGCCCGCCGCGTTCGGCGGAGTTCATGAAGTCCAGCATCAGGCGGTTGGCGCGCTCCGCGTGGTCGATCTGCGGTCCGTGGCCGGTGCGGGAGATGATCTCGGCCCTGGCGCCGGGGATCACGCGGGGAACGCGTTCGGCCTGCCGGTCCGGGTGCACCAGGAGGCTGCGCCTGCCGAGGACCAGGTACAACGGCGTGCGGATGGCGCCGAGTTCGGCCTCGGTCAGGGGCTGCGGCACGGGCCGGCGGATGCGGTAGGCCCGCACACCTGCCCTGATCATGGCGCGCAGCTCCGGCACGACGAGGACCGGCTGCTCCAGCCAGGACGCGAGGCGGGGCCGGAACCGCTTGGGCGCGAAGGTCGCGAACAGGCTGACGAAGATCCACACGAAGAAGCGCAGCCCCACCTTCTCCAGACCGCCCGGGTCGAGCAGTGTGACCGAGGCCAGCCGCCCCGGTCCCCGGTGGGCCTGGTTCAGCGCGAGCCACCCGCCGTACGAGGAGCCGACGAGGTGCACCCGGTCCAGGCCGAGACCGGCGAGTGTCTCGTCGAGCCATCGCGCGGCGTTCCCGGGCTCGTGGATGGGTGCGCGCTGCACGCTGCGGCCGGGATCGCCCGGGGTGTCGATCGCGTAGACGGGCCGTTCGGCGCTGAGGGCGGGGGTGTTGGGGTACCACATGGCGGAGCAGGAGCCGGCGCCGTGGACGAGGACGACGGGGGTGCGCTCACGGGCGGCCGGGTCCTCGGGGTCGTAGCGGTAGACGTGCGTGGTCCCGTACGACGTCTCCACGTCCGTCTCCCAGGACGCGGGCGCTCCCAGCGCGTAGACGGCGTCGCAGGCCGCGAAGTAGCGCTCGCGCCAGGCGTCGCTGACGTAGCGGCCGATGTCGGGCTGGGGACGGGCGCTTGCGGGGTCGGGCACGGCTACCTCCGGGCAGACGGGTCTTCGACGGTCTTCGATGGTCTGGGACGGTCTTCTGCATTCTTTGTGGTACGAACGTACCACGTTGGTGGTACGGCTGTATCATCAACGGGAGGGTGCAGGGAGCACGGAGCGCAGAGCGGAGACGGACGATGCCCAAGCGCGTGGATCACGCGGAACGGCGGACCGAGATCGCGGAGGCCCTCGTCCGGGCCGCCGGACGGCTCGGGCTGCACGCGGTCGGGATGCGCGACGTGGCGGCCGAGGCCGGCGTGTCACTCCGGCTGGTGCAGTACTACTTCGAGTCCAAGGAGAAGCTGCTGCTCTTCGGACTGCGCCATCTGGCGGGGAAGTTCGGGGAGCGGGTGGCCGCCCGGGTCCGCGCGGCCGGCGACGCTCCCGGACCACGGGCGGTGATCGAGGCGCTCCTGACGGCGGCCCTGCCGGTCGACGAGGAGAGCCGCGTCTTCCACCACCTCTACACCTCGTACGCCGTCCTGTCCGTGACCGACCGGGCCCTCGCCGCCCAGCCGTTCATCAAGGATCCGGACGCCGCCGAGGCCACCGTGACCGGGCTGCTGCGGCAGGCGGCGGACGCCGGGCTGCTGCGGCCCGGGGTGGATCCCCGCACCGAGGCCGTCGGACTGCTGGCCATGTCCGCGGGGCTCGGCACCGGCGTCCTGGTCGGCCAGCGGGACGCGGACTCCGCCACCGCCGTCCTCACCTACCACCTGGACCGGATCTTCCCGGCCACGGACGCGCGTTAGGGCGTGCCGGCGGCGAGCGCGCCCTCCAGGGTCAGCAGCCACACCTTGCGTTCGGCTCCGCCCGCGTACCCGGTCATCGCCCCGTTCGCACCGATGACCCGGTGGCACGGCCGCACGATCAGCAGGGGGTTGGCGCCGACCGCGCCGCCGACGGCGCGAACCGCCGCGCGCGGTGCGCCGATCCGCGCGGCGATCTGCCCATAGGTGACGGTGGCGCCGTACGGCACCTCGTCCAGCGCCGCCCACACCCGCTGCCGGAACCCGGTGCCGTGCGCGTTCAACGGCAGCCGGAACTCGGTGAGTTCACCGGTGAAGTAGGCGGCGAGCTGGTCCGCGGCGGCGCGGAACGGACCCGTGTCGTGCCGCCAGCCGTCCCGCACCGTCCGCCCGCCCTTCTGCCCGGGCACGGACAGCGAGGTGAGCGCCCCGTCCGCGTCGGCGGTGAGCAGCAACGGGCCCACGGGAGCGTCCAGTCGGGCCCAGTACACGCCGGTCATCGGCTCCACTCCCCTGCCCTGCGCAGATGCTGGACGGCGTACGAGCGCCAGGGCCGCCAGTCGTCGGGCACCCGCGGACCGGGCGGGGCGACGTCCGGATCGCCGAGGGCGCGCACGCGGAGGGCGGCGACGGTCGCCGGGTCCATGCCGGGCAGGGCGAGCAGGGCCTCCTGCGCGTCGTCCCGGTCGGCTCCCGGGTCCAGTCGTACGGTGCCGTCCGCGAGGGCGGCGGCCAGCGCGCCCAGCAGGCCGCCGGGCTCGGCCTCGGCGAGGACGGCGGGCTCGGGGAAGAGATGGGTGAGGCTGCCGCAGGGCGCGTCGAGCACCTTGCCGTACCGGCGCACCAGCTCCTGCGCGCCCTCCCTTCCGACCAGGGCGCGGACGGCCGGCTCCAGCGGGTCCACGCTGCCGGGCGAGCGCAGTCCGGGCCGGGCGGCGACCAGCGGGGCCAGCCGCGGGTCGGCGCCGAGCCGCTCGTCGACGGCGTACGGGTCGGCGTCAAGGTCGAACAGCCGCCGCAGCCGCTGCACGGCGGTGGTGAGGTCCCTGGGGTCGGTCAGACGCAGCCGCGCGTCCAGCCAGCCGCCCGGACGGGTATCGGCGTTGCCCCCGGACATCCGGGTGCGCTCCTCGACGGCGACGAGCCCGGTGCCGTACGGCAGCCGCAGCGTGCGCCGGTAGGTACGGCCGCCCGGCGCGCCGGAAACCTCCTCGACGCCGGTGACCGCCTCCTCGGCGAGCTGGTCGAAGACGGCGCCGGCCTGGTACGGGCCCCGGTAGGCGAGCCGCAGCGGTATCCCGGCGCCCGGCGTGGACCGGCGCACCCCCCGGCCCCGCGCACCGCCCCGGCCGCGGTGGGCGGCGGCCCGCAGCTGGGTCGGCGTCGAGGCGTACACCTCCCGGACGGTGTCGTTGAACTGCCGCACGCTGGCGAACCCGGACGCGAACGCGATCTCCGTGACCGGCAGGTCGGTGGTCTGCAGCAGCACCCGCGCGGTGTGCGCCCGCTGCGCCCGGGCGAGCGCCACGGGCCCGGCGCCCAGCTCGGCGGTGAGCTGCCGCTGGACCTGCCGGGCGCTGTACCCGAGCCGCGCGGCGAGCCCGGCGACGCCCTCGCGGTCCACGACACCGTCGGCGATCAGCCGCATGGCCCGCCCCACGGCGTCCGCCCGCACGTCCCACTGCGCCGACCCCGGCACGGCGTCCGGCCGGCACCGCCGGCAGGCCCGGAACCCCGAGCCCTGTGCGGCGGCGGCCGTCGGGAAGAACCGCACGTTGCGCCGCTTCGGCGTCACCGCCGGGCAGCTGGGCCGGCAGTAGATCCCGGTGGTCTCGACAGCGAAGAAGAAGACCCCGTCGAACCGCCCGTCCCGACTGCGCACCGCCTCGTACCTGGTGTCCTCGTCCATCACGGGTTCCAGTGTGGGGCGGACGGGAGGGTGGGGGCCAGCGGGATTCGGACGTCGCCCTGGGCCCGTGAGGAGGCGCGCCCCGGGCGTACACGGCCGCCGGCTGCGGGCAGCGGTGCCGCGAAGGCGGAGCCCACCCGGCAGCGCCCGCCGTACCTGCCGGCACGCCGTGCCGACAGGGGCGGCACGGGCGGCACGGGCGGCACGGGCGGCACGGGCGGCACGGGCGGCACGGTGGCGCAGGTGGCGCAGGTGGCGCAGCGCGCAGGTGCCGAAGGGCGCCGAAGGGCCGAGGGTGGGCGCTGGAAGTACCCCTGCGGGGAGGCACCCCGTCGGCGCGGGGTGGCGACGCCCACCCCGCGCCGGCCTGCGCACCGGGCGCCTAGTGGAATCGCCCTCGCTTGGCCTCCATCGCGGCCCTGCCGGCGGCACCCTTCCTCTTCCAGTCCCGCCGAAGCTCCGCACGGACCCGCGCATCCGTCTTCGCCACGATCCACTGGTTCTCCCGCACGAGTTTCCGGTAGCTCTCCAGCCGCCGCACCGCGAGCTCCCCGCTCTCCACGGCGGAGCGCACCGCGCAGTCCGGCTCGCTGTCGTGCGCGCAGTCGTGGAAACGGCACCGCTCCGCGAGTTCCTCGATCTCGGCGAACACCTGGCCGACACCGCTCTCGGCGTCGTACAGACCCACGCCCCGCAGCCCGGGCGTGTCGATGAGGACCCCGCCGGAGGGCAGGACGAGCAGGTTACGGGTGGTCGTGGTGTGCCGGCCCTTGCCGTCGACGTCCCGCGCGGCCCGTACGTCCATGACGTCCGCACCGACGAGCGCGTTGGCCAGCGTGGACTTGCCCGCGCCGGACTGGCCCAGCAGCACGGACGTACCGGAGCCGACCAGCGCGACGACGGCGTCGAGCCCCTCGCCGTGCAGCGCGCTGACGGTGAGCACCGGCACGCCGGGCGCGCTCGTCCCGACGTCCTGGACCAGGTGGGCCAGGGTGACCGGGTCGGGCACCAGGTCGGCCTTGGTGAGGACGACGACGGGCTGGGCGCCGGACTCCCAGGCGAGGGCGAGGAAGCGTTCGACGCGGCCGAGGTCGAGGTCGACGGCGAGTGACACGGCGACGACGGCGTGGTCGACGTTGGCGGCGAGGATCTGCCCGTCGGACCGCTTGGAGGAGGTGGAGCGCACGAAGGCGGTGCGGCGCGGCAGATACGCCCGCACGTACCGCGGATCGCCGTCCGGGTCGACGGCGACCCAGTCCCCCGTGCACACGACCTTCATCGGGTCGCGGGGCACGACGAACTCGGTGTCGGCGCGGACGGTGCCGACGGGGGTGACGACGTCGCACTGGCCGCGGTCGACCCGTACGACACGACCGGGCAGGAGGCCCTGCTCGGCACAGGGGGCGAACTCGGCTTCCCAGCCCTCGTCCCAGCCGTAGGCGGCGAGAGGGTGCGACGAAACCGAAGGAGAGGACGAAACGGAAGGAGAGGAGGAATTCAAGGGGAACCCTTCACAAGGGCGGCCCCGGCTCCGCGCACGTGTGCGCTGTGGGAAAGGTCAGCCGGAGACCACGGAGGTGGAGTGGATGATCTTCAGGTCGCGGGCAGCGCCCCTCACAGAGACAGCCATCGGTCACACCTCCCGTTCCTCATCCGGTCGACAGCGGCGGCCAACGGCCGCCGTGCGAAGCGGTCTTCACCGTAGAGCGGCACACGGCCGAGTGCCACCGATTTAATCCGTCCCCGCCCGCACGAAGGGCTCCGACGAACCCCGGCGCGCCCCGGCGGACCACCGCGGTCCGCCGGGCTGTGCTAGGGTTGCGGAGTTGCAGTTGTGGTACCCATGAACCTATGTGCGCCTGACGGGAATGTTTCTCCTTCAGGCGCATTATTTGTTTTTTCCGGCGTCTCCGGATGGGGCCTCTGCCTACAGAACGGAGAAGGTCATGGCACAGGGAACCGTGAAGTGGTTCAACTCTGAAAAGGGTTTCGGCTTCATCCAGCAGGACGGCGGCGGTCCCGACGTCTTCGCCCACTACTCGAACATCGCGACCCAGGGCTTCCGTGAGCTCCAGGAGGGCCAGCGGGTCTCCTTCGACGTCACGCCGGGCCAGAAGGGTCCGCAGGCGGAGAACATCGTCCCCGCCTGATCGCCGGACGCGTATCCGCTCACCGGGGTTCCGCACCGCCATGGTGCGGACCCCGGTTTGTGCTGTTTCCAGGAAGGCAGACCACCGCATGTCCCGCAGGCCCCAGAAGTCGAACCGGCGCCCCTCGTCACCCCGACCGTCCGTATCGTCACCGCGTGAGTTCCGGCTGCCGGAAAGTACGACGCCCGCGCTTCCCGCCGTCGAGGACTTCGCCGGTCTGGACATGCCCGCGGGGCTGTTGAAGACCCTCACCGCGCAGGGCGTGACCACCCCCTTCCCCATCCAGGCCGCCACGCTGCCCAACTCGATCGCCGGCCGTGACCTGCTGGGACGGGGACGCACCGGCTCCGGCAAGACCCTCGCGTTCGGGCTCGCGCTCCTGGCCCGCACGGCCGGACTGCGCGCGCAGCCCAAGGCACCCCTCGCCCTCGTGCTGGTGCCCACCCGTGAACTGGCCCAGCAGGTGACCGACGCGCTGACCCCCTACGCGACGGCGGTCAGCCTCCGGCTGGCCACCGTGGTCGGCGGGCTGTCCATCACCAGGCAGGCCGATGCGCTCCGGCGCGGCGCCGAGGTGCTCGTGGCGACCCCCGGCAGGCTCAACGACCTCGTGGAACGCGGGGACTGCGTGCTCGACCAGGTACGCATCACGGTGCTGGACGAAGCCGACCAGATGACCGACATGGGGTTCCTGCCGCAGATCACCAAGCTGATCCAGCTCGTACGGCCCGACGGACAGCGCATGCTCTTCTCGGCCACCCTGGACCGCAACATCGACCGCCTGGTGCAGCGGTTCCTGACCGACCCCGTGGTGCACTCCGTGGACCCGTCCGCGGGGGCGGTGACCACCATGGAGCACCACGTGCTCCACCTCCAGGACGAGACCGACAAGAAGGCGGTCACCACGCGCATCGCCGCCCGTGACGGCCGGGTCATCCTGTTCCTCGACACCAAGAGGTCCGCCGACCGCCTCACCAAGCGGCTGCTGGCCGTGGGGGTCCGCGCGGCGGCACTGCACGGGGGCCGCTCCCAGCCGCAGCGCAACCGCACCCTGGAGCAGTTCAAGAACGGCCAGGTCACCGCGCTGGTGGCGACGAACGTCGCGGCCCGGGGCATACACATCGACGACCTCGACCTGGTCGTGAACGTCGATCCCCCCACCGACCACAAGGACTACCTGCACCGGGGCGGGCGCACGGCCCGTGCCGGCGGCTCCGGCAGCGTGGTCACCCTGGTCTTGCCCGACCAGAAACGGGACGTCACCCGGCTCATGTCGGACGCGGGCATCCGCCCCCGAACGGCGCGCCTCACCTCGGGCGACGCGGAACTGGCCACCATCACCGGCGCCCGCGAGCCCTCCGGGGTGCCGGTCACCCTCGAGGTCCCCCAGCCGGCGACACCGCCGGGGTCCCGGCCGGACCGGAAGGCCGGCACGAAGCCCGGCAGGCGATCCGGCCGCCGACGCCGGAACGGCGGCGGCTCGGTGAGGGTGACCGGCAGGGCGAATTCCTGTCGGCGCGGGGCGGGGCGTGTGCCCTGGCCGGTCTTTCGTCCGGTACCCGGGCGGGGA
>NZ_JBSFKD010000045.1:0-66779 GCF_053598395.1 Streptomyces sp. NPDC001135
AGGCGGGCAAGCGGGTCGCCGAGCTGACACGCGCGCGTGTCGGTGACGAATGGCGGTACGAGGCACCACCCCGTCCCGGTCCCGCACGACCACACGCACCACCTCCATGAAACCCACGTCGACAACGACGTGTTAGCCGCTCGGAGGAGCAGCCGTGGCCGCCCATCCTGTTGACGAGAAACTCCCCGCCCTCAAAATGGCGACCAGCGGCCTGCAGCACGTGGCCGCCATGTACGCGGGAGTCGTCGCCCCGCCCCTGATCGTCGGCGCGGCCGCAGGCCTGTCCGGCGCCGACCTCACCTTCCTCACCGGAGCCTGTCTGTTCACCGCCGGGCTCGCCACCTTCCTGCAGACCCTCGGCTTCTGGAAGATCGGCGCCCGGCTGCCGTTCGTCAACGGCGTCACCTTCGCCGGCGTCGCCCCCATGACGGCGATCGTCGCCTCCGCCAAGGACACGTCCGACGCGCTGCCGGTCATCTTCGGCGCGGTCGTCGTCGCCGGCCTCCTCGGCTTCCTCGCCGCCCCCTTCTTCAGCAAGGCGATCCGCTTCTTCCCGCCCGTCGTCACCGGCTCGGTCATCACCCTGATCGGAGTCTCCCTGCTCCCCGTCGCGTTCGGCTGGGCCCAGGGCCCCGACCCCAGGGCGAGCGACTACGGTTCGACGACCTACCTCACCATCGCCGGCATCACCCTGGCCGTCGTCCTCGTCCTGCGCCGCTTCACCCGCGGTTTCGTCAAGCAGATCGCGGTCCTGCTCGGCCTGATCCTCGGCACGCTCATCGCGATACCCTTCGGCGTCACGGACTTCGGCCCCGTCGCCCACGCGGACGTCGTCGGCTTCCCGACCCCGTTCCACTTCGGCACCCCGCAGTTCCACATCGCGGCGATCCTGTCGATGTGCGTGGTCATGGTCGTCTCCATGACGGAGTCCACCGCCGACATGCTGGCGCTCGGCGAAGTCGTCGACCGCCCCGCCGACGAGAGGACCATCGCCGCCGGACTGCGGGCCGACACCCTCGGCTCCGCCCTGAGCCCCCTGTTCAACGGCTTCATGTGCAGCGCCTTCGCCCAGAACATCGGCCTCGTCGCGATGACGAGGATCCGCAGCCGCTACGTCGTCGCCGTGGGCGGCGGCTTCCTGGTCCTGATGGGCCTGTGCCCGATGGCCGCCTCCCTCATCGCGGTCGTCCCCCGCCCGGTCCTCGGCGGCGCCGGCATCGTCCTGTTCGGCTCGGTCGCCGCGAGCGGCATCCAGACCCTGGTCCGGGCCGGACTGGAGAAGGACAACAACATCCTGATCGTCGCCGTCTCCCTGGCGGTCGGCATCATCCCCATCACCGCACCGGGCTTCTACCACGCCTTCCCGGAGACGGCGAAGATCGTCCTGGACTCCGGTATCTCCACCGGCTGCGTCACCGCCGTCCTGCTCAACCTCGTGTTCAACCACATCGGCAAGGGCCGCGACGCCCAGGACGTCACCCATCCCATGGAGTCCGGGGAGGAGTTGGCACCGGCACACTGAACCGGCGGCGCAGGCAGGGCCGGGGGCACCCTGCCGGTGCTGACGGTCGTGGCCGTCGTGGCCCGGCCGACGGCCGGGCTCGCCGCGGCCCGCGACGCCGGGTGGCGGCGGAGCTGCTCGACGCGCAGGACCGCTGGGCCTACAGACCGAACAGGGCGAGGTCCGTCGTCAGTTCCCTGAACACCTCCCGCGGGTCCGGGACCAGCTTGCGCCGGTCGAGGTCGAGCAGGCCGCCCACCCCGCTGACCTCGGCCGCCAGCGTGCCGTCGGTCTTGCGTATCTCCTGCGCGATCCGGAACGTCCTGCCGCCGCCCCACGCGAACTCACAGGTCACGTCGACCTCGTCACCGGCGAGCAGTTCGCGCCGGAATCGGAGGGTCGTCTCCAGCGCCACCGGACCCACACCCCGCCCCACGAGCCGTGCCTGGCTGATGCCGGCCGCCTGCAGGAGCGACCAGCGGGCGTGCTCCGCGTAGTTGAGGTACACGGACTGGTTGAGGTGTCCTTGGGTGTCGGTCTCGTAGCCGCGGACGGTCACGCGCACGGAAAACGGTTCGCTCACGGGTTCCCCTTCTCGTGTACGACACACTGATCCGCCGATCCTCGCACGCCGCTCACACCCGGCGCGGCGAGGCGAGCAGATACCGCACCCGCGTTCGCGGTTCGGTGTACTCCCCGGCCTGCCAGCCCGCGCGTGCCAGCGTGGCCGTGCAGGCCGCGAGGGTCTCCGCGTCCGGCGCGTACACGGCGACCGCCTCCGGCTGCGGGGTCGCGCGGACCCGGTAGCCGTCCGTGTCCCCGTCCGCGGGACGGTGCCCTGCCGCCTCCAGAGCGAGCGCCGCCGCCCGCACCAGATGCGCGCGCTCCCAGCCGCACGGCCGGTCCACCGCGCCGTCGGGGTTGGTCATACGGCGCAGCTCCAGCAGCCCCTGCCAGGCGCTGTGCACCTCACGCCGACGCGCAGGACCGTCCGCGGGCGGCTCCTGCTCGCCACCGACCCGCGCCGCGAACACGCCCGCGGCCGGCGCGGGTTCCTGCGCCGCCTCGGGCACCGCCTCCCGTATCCGATGGCCCGCGGGGGTCAGGAAGTGCTCGTGCGGCGGCCGCGGATGCCGGAACGCCAGCCCCCGTGCGACCAGCGCCGCGAGTTGCACCTGCGTACCGCGCAGCCGCCCGGTCACCGGATCGGCGGCCTCGATCAGACGTCGCTGCGCGGCGGTCGGCGGTCGCGTCACGGCGCGCTCCTTCCGGTCCCGTCCCTGTTCCCGGCCGCCCGGCGGACGGCCCCTCGCGCAGCGTACGTCCCCGGTCCGACACCGCCCGGGGCCGCGGCACCGGCCCCCCGCTCCCGCTACTGCCCGGGCCGGATGTTCCACCCCGCCACCACCGGCCGCCCGTGCTCCGTGCCCAGGCGGCACAGTGCCCCCGTCGCGAGTTGGAACAGGGCCCCGCGCCCGGGCGAGAGGCCGAGGCGGCGGGCGGTCAGGACACGCAGGAAGTGGCCGTGGGCGATCAGGACGACGGCGCCGTCGGTGTCGGCGAGGGCGGCGTCGGCCCTGGCGAGCACCCGGTCGGCGCGCTCGCCGACCTGCTCCGGGGTCTCGCCGGGATGCTGCGGCGGCCCGGGCGCGACCCCGTCCGTGAACAGGAACCAGCCCGGCCGGCTCCGCTGGATGTCCACGGTGGTCACGCCCTCGTAGCCGCCGTAGTCCCACTCGCGCAGGTCGGCGTCGACCCGGGCGTCCGGGATCCCGATGAGCTCGGCGGTCTCCCGGGCCCGCTGCAGGGGGCTGACGAACGCGGCCCCGATCCGGTGCGAGCCGATCAGCGGCGCCAGCCGCCGCGCCTCCTGCCGCCCGTGCTCGGTGAGGGGCACGTCGGTCCAGCCGGTGTGGCGTCCGGACCGCGACCACTCGGTCTCACCGTGCCGGACGAGAAAGAGGTCACCCACGTCAGCGCCCTTCCCGCTCGCCTGTCAGCACGGTGTCACGGGAGCCGGCCGCCCGCAGGACGGACTCGGCCAGACGGCCGTTCTCCGGGGCGGCGCCCACCCCGGAGGGGAAGGAGAACCGGCGCCGGGTGTAGGCGTACGCGATGCCGTGCGCCGGGTCGGCGAAGCCCAGCGAGCCGGTCGCACCGCTGTGCCCGAAGGTGCCGGCGCCGAGGAACGGGTACAGCGCGGGGGTGTGCTCGAAGCCGCGCGCGAAGTGGTCCTCGCTGCCCACGACCAGGTCAGGGCCGCCCGGGGTGCGCAGCTCGCCGAACAGGGCCGCGGTCGCGGGCGTGAGCAGCGGCGACCTGCCGTCCACGGTGCTGATGGCGGCCGCGTACATCCCGGCGACCCCGCGCGCGTTGCCCACGCCGCCCGAGGACGTCGGCCCGAGCGCCTTCACCCGGGGGTGGTTGCCGAAGGCCACCAGGTCGGTCGGCGCCGGCCCGTGCGCGTTGAAGGCGATGCCCCGGATGCTGTCCGCAGCCGCCGCCCGCTCCTTCAGCAGCGCGGCCTCCTCCGGCGTCGGCACCAGCGGCTGCACGTCCACCCAGCGCTTCTCGGCCGCCGCGGGCAGCCCCAGGTAGTAGTCGAGTCCGTACGGCGCCCGGATCCGCTCCTCGTACAGCTCCTGGATGGACCGGCCGGTCACCCGGCGCACCACCTCGCCGGTGAGGGCGCCGATGACGAAGGCGTGGTAGCCCCAGGCGGTGCCCGGCTCCCACAGCGGCTTGCGCTGCGCCAGCCGGGCCGCGGTGATCCGGTCGTCGGCCAACTCCTCGATGGTGAAGGCCTGTTCCGCATCGCCGACGAGTCCGGCGCGGTGCTCCAGCAGTTCGCCCAGGGTCAGCCGGTCCTTGCCGTGTGCGCCGAACTCCGGCCAGTACGCGGCGACGTCCCGGTCGAGGTCGAGCACCCCGTCCTGCACCAGGAGCGCGACGACGAGGTGCGCGGCTCCCTTGGCGATGGAGTACAGGGTCGTCAGCGAGTCCCCGTCGATGCCGTCGCCGCCCCACAGGTCCACCACGCGCCGCCCGTGCCGGTACACCACGAGCTGTGCGCCCGGATCGTCCCGTTCCCCGGCGAGCACCGCCGCGAACTCCTCGCGGACACCCTCGAATCCCTCCGCCACCGTGCCGTGCACATCGATCGGCATGCGTCGTTCCCCCTGTTCGGTGATCACCAACGGGGATCGTCAACGACCCGTGGCCGCCGGGCATTCCCGGTGGCTCAGGTACCCGGCAGGACCAGGGTGTTCTCGGTGCCCAGGGCCTTGGCGCCGCTGTCGGCGTACAGCGTGGTCTCGCCGTCGGACCAGCGCACGACCAGGTCGTTGCCCGTGTGGTCGGAGGTGAGGTCGCCGGTGGTCATGACCTGGGCGTGCGGCCAGGTGCCGTTCGGGCCGCGCAGCCGGGACCGGGTGCCGAGCCCGCCGGCCGAGACACCGGTGTAGCTGTCGAGCGAGCCGTCGGACCAGCGCACGAGCAGGTCCGCGCCGGCCGTGCCCCGGAAGGCGCCGCCGCTCAGCAGTGCGGCCTTGGTCCAGGTGCCGTTCGCCGCGAGGAGCTGCTTGCCGGTGCCGAAGGACCCGGCGCGGACCCCGGTGTAGAGGACCAGACCGCCGTCCGAGCGGCGCGCCAGCACGTCGGTCGCGCCCGTGGCCCCGTGGAACTGCCCGGCGGTGAGCTGTACGACGTTCTGCCAGGCGGACTTGGGCTTCGCCATCTGCACCTCGCGGCCCACTCCGGAGGGGCCGAGGTCCGGGTACAGGGTGACCTCGCCGTCCGACCAGCGCACCAGCAGGCCCGGCCGGCCGCCGGTGAAGGTACCGCCGGTGATGTTCCGGGCGTGGGTCCAGGTGGAGTTGGCCTTCAGCAGCCGCGTCTCGGCACCGAACGCGCCGTTGCCGTCCCCGGGGTACAGGGTGACCCCGCCGTCGGACCAGACGACGAGCAGGTCGCCGAGGTGGTCGCCGGTGTAGTCCGCCGAGGCCATCAGCGTGGCCTTCTGCCAGTGGGCCGCGCCGCCCGGCAGCTGGAGCCCCTGGTAGGCGGGCAGGCCGGCGGGCGGATCCTGGTTCGCGACCGCGTCGGCGAGCAGGTTCGCGGCGTCGGCGCCGAACGCCGGGGCGTAGCTGATGTAGTCGACGTTCGCGTCGTTGCCGCCGCCGTTGTAGCCGCCGAGGTTGCCGATGACGTGGCCGGTGCCCGCGTCGTCCTGGTAGTCGGTGATCCACGGGCTGCCGGACACGCCGCCGTAGTAGCCGCCGCAGGTCATCGACATCTGCCGGTAGCCGGGGAGTTGCCGCGTCGGTACGGTGCACTTGACGGCGCGCCCGGCGCTGTTGTGCCCGTAGGAGGGGTAGCCGACGACGGTCACGTTCTTGTGGGTGTAGCCGTTCGCCCGGGTGAAGGTCAGCCCGCCGCCGACCGCGTCCTGCAGGCTCTGGCCGCGCTGGTTGGCCGAGACCCTGGCGAACGCGGTGTCCAGGTCCGAGGCGGGTTTCTTGGTGGTCGTGGACCCCTTGTCGGGCACGTACCGGGGGTCGGTGAAGACCCGCTGGATGTGGAAGATGCCGTACGGCTGCCGGTCGGGGCTCGCGCCCTTCACGAACCTGGGGACGAAGACGTAGTCGCCCTTCATGCTCAGCGCGCAGTGGGCGGCGGTGAGCACGATGTTCCGTGCCGCGGTGTCGATCACACTGCCCGTGCAGTGCCAGGTGGTGCCGCCCGGCCCGTCGGACCCGAAGAACGTCCCGACGACACGGGTCCCCTGGAAGAGGGTGCCCTGCGGCCGGCCCGTCGCCGCGGCCCCCGGCCCGGGCCTGTCCGGCTGTACCCGGTCCGCGTCCAGCGGCGCCGCGTCCGCCATCCGCTGCGCGGTCCAGAAGCGGGCGGCCTGCCGCGCCTCCTGCCCGGCGGGGGGCGCCGGCGACGCGGCGGCCTGGGCGGCCTGCGCGGGCGCGACCCCGCCCCCGAGGGCCGCGCCGCACACCATGGCGACGGTCGTCCGGCGTATGCGCGTCGAGGACGGTCTTCTGGATGAGAACAACGCTGCTCCCCCTGGTCTGCTGCGGGTCTGCTGGAACCCGACCCGGGGGGAACGGCGGCGCGGCGCCGGCCGGCACGAAGCCCCCCGGTTCGTGCGGGGCGATCTTCGCACAGGCGCGCGAATGCGCGAAACGGGCTACTGCCGGTACCCGCCGAGGAACCGCCCGATCCTGCCGATCGCCGCCTCCAGGTCCTCCGCGTGCGGCAGGGTGAGGATGCGGAAGTGGTCGGGCGAGGGCCAGTTGAAGCCGGTGCCCTGGACCACCTGGATCTTCTCGCGCAGCAGCAGGTCGAGGACGAACTTCTCGTCGTCGTGGATCGGGTGCACCTTCGGGTCGATGCGCGGGAACGCGTACAGCGCGCCCTTGGGCTTCACGCAGGACACACCGGGGATCTCGTTGAGCTTCTCCCAGGCCACGTTGCGCTGCTCGTACAACCGGCCGCCGGGCAGGGTCAGTTCGCGGATCGACTGGCGGCCCCCGAGCGCGGCCTGGACGGCGTACTGGGCGGGGGCGTTGGGGCACAGGCGCATGGAGGCCAGCATGGTCAGGCCTTCCAGGTAGTCCCTCGCGTGTTGCCTGGGCCCGGTCACGACCAGCCAGCCGGAGCGGAAGCCCGCCACCCGGTACGTCTTCGACAGGCCGCAGAAGGTGAGGACGACCAGGTCGGGGGCGAGGGCGGCGGCGGAGTGGTGGACCGCGTCGTCGTACAGGATCTGGTCGTAGATCTCGTCGGCGAACACCATCAGTCCGTGCCGGCGGGCCAGGTCGAGGATGCCCTCGACGACCTCCTTCGGGTACACCGCGCCCGTCGGGTTGTTCGGGTTGATGATGACCACGGCCTTCGTCCGGTCCGTGATCTTCGCGGCCATGTCGGCCAGGTCCGGGTTCCAGTCGGCCTGTTCGTCGCACAGGTAGTGGACCGCCTTGCCGCCGGCCAGGGTGGTCGCCGCCGTCCAGAGCGGGAAGTCCGGGGCGGGGATCAGGATTTCGTCGCCGTCCTCGACGAGGGCCGTCACGGCCATGGAGACCAGCTCCGAGACGCCGTTGCCCAGGAAGACGTCGTCCACGCCGACGTCGAGGCCGAGGCTCTGGTAGCGCTGGGCGACCGCGCGGCGGGCGGAGAGGATGCCGCGGGAGTCGGTGTAGCCGTGCGCCCGCGGCAGCATCCGGATCATGTCCTGGATGATCTCCTCCGGCGCCTCGAAACCGAAGGCGGCGGGGTTGCCGGTGTTCAGGCGCAGCACGCTGTGCCCGGCCTCCTCCAGCGCGTTGGCGTGCTCGATCACCGGGCCGCGGATCTCGTAGCAGACCTCGCTGAGCTTGTTCGACTGCCGGAACTCCATGCGCCCCTCCGGAAACTCGTGTTGCTTGGTTTTACCAAGTGGGAGCTTGGAAAGTCCAATGACATGTCTAGACTGCGGGTCATGTCACCTCGCCGAAGCAACGACCAGTACTGCTCCGCGGCCCGCGCCCTCGACCTCGTCGGGGACCGCTGGACCCTGCTGATCGTCCGGGAACTGCTGGCCGGCCCCCGCCGCTACACGGACCTGCACGCGGACCTGCCAGGCGTGAGCACGGACGTACTCGCCTCCCGGCTGAAGGACATGGAGCGCGACGGCCTCACCACCCGCCGCCGGCTCCCTCCGCCGGGCGTGGCCTATGTCTACGAACTCACCGGACGCGGTCGCGGGTTGCTCCCCGTGCTGCAGGCGCTGGGCGGCTGGGGCGAGGCCGAACTGGGGGAGCGGCGGCCGACCGACGCGGTCCGCGCCCACTGGTTCGCGCTGCCGCTGCTGCGGGCCCTGGAGGGGGAGGGGACCGTGGAAGTGCGTCTGCCGGAGGGGGAGTTCCATCTGCGCGTCGGCGCGGAGGAGGGCCCGGTGTACGGCGACGGGCCGGCACCGGGCGGGGCCGACGCCCGGCTGGTGCTGGACGCGGTGACCTGCGAGGCCGTGGCGCGGGGCGAGTTGACCCTGCCGGAGGCGGTACGGGCGGGCCGGGTGACGGTGACGGGGGACGGCACCCTCGCCAAGGCGTTGCGGGAGGCGTGACCCGGTCGCTCCGCCGCGGCCCTTCGGCGGAGAACGGAAGGCCCGCCGGCGGGCGGGCCTTCGAGCACGTCGGCTCACACGTTCGGCGGCACCCGGGACGGCCGGCCCGATCCCCGGGTCAGCGCGTACCCCCCGATACCGGCGAGAGCGGCGAGCACACCGCCGATCGCGGTCCACACCCACCGGTCGGACCACCAGCCGGAGGACCAGCCGTCGCCCGAGCCGAAGCTGGACAGCACCGCCGCCCTGGAACCGTCCCCGTCCGCGGCGGACTTGACGGCGATCCCGGGAACCAGCGGCTTGCCCAGCGAGCCGTCCACCGCCGCCGCGCCGCCGACGTCCTCGGAATCGGCACGGACGTCGACGCTCACCGGCTTGCCGAGGTCGGCGGAGCCGAGGTCCACGACCGTCAGCCGGATGTAGTACGTGCCCGGCAGCGGATCGTTCGCCCACGGCTCCGACCAGGACTGCACCGTCCGCAGCACACAGGCCAGTCCGACCGAGGACGCCCCCTGCTCGGCCGTACGGGTCGCCGCGCCGTACTGGCAGGCCTGGCGGCGCCGCAGTCCGTCGTACACGTCGATCTGCCAGGTCTGCGCCCCGTGCGCCGCCGGCAGCTTCACGCTCGCCTTGACGGTGGGCCGCTGCCCGGTGTCCGCGGGGAACGACCAGTACAGGTAGTCACCCGTCGAGCCGGACGCCGTGGCCTGCTGCCCCTGCCGGACCTCCGTCGCCGTACGGAACGAGGTGCCGGCCCGGGTGGGCGCCTTGCCGTCGGCGGAGGCGCCGGGGGACGGGGAGGAGTCGGCCGCGGCCGGTCCGGCCGCGAGCCCGAGCGCCAGCAGCGCCGCACCCATCACACGTGTGATCCGCATCAGTTCGTCCTCCAGACCGAGACCCGCCAGCGCGACAGCCATCCCCACAGCAGACCCGCCAGGAAGCCGGTCAGCACCAGCGCACCCAGCAGCCACCAGCCGCGGCCGAGACCGAAGGAGGCCACGTCGTGATGGCCGGACGGCCCGTCCACGACGTCGACGGTCAGCTCCAGTGGCAGACCCGGCGTGGTCTTGACCCCCGCCGCGGCCGAGAAGGAGTTGGTGACCTGCAGGCACACCGTCTCCGCGGGCGCGTTGTCGTCGTCGCTCTCGGGCTTCGGGTAGCGCAGACCCGTCGAGATCACGTCCGTACGGCCCGTGCCGGCGGCCTCGCCGCGCACGATCTCCCGCCCCCGCACGGTCACCGCCCGCAGCAGCACCCCGTGGTCCGGGTTCACCGCCCGGTCGTCGGCCACGCTCACCGAGGCGCGCAGCTCCTTGCCGGGGTCCACCGCGACCTTGTACCAGCGCTGCTGCCCGAACTCCTCACGGTCCGTGTACAGCCCGGACTTCAGCGTCGGTGCCTTCTCGCACTGCGCGGCACCCGCGGTGGCCACCGGCGTCACCACCGGATCGGCCGCGCGGTCCACCAACTGGCCGACCCGGTCGGACAGTTCCTCCCGGTGCCGGACGTCGGTGTAGGTGCCGCCGGTCGCGTCCGCGATGCAGCTGAGCTGGTCGCGGGTCTTGGCGTCCGGCACCAGGCCCAGGGTGTCGATGGTCAGCCCGATGCCCTTGGCGGCGATCTCACGGGCCACCTCGCACGGGTCGAGGGGCTGGCAGGTGTCCTCGCCGTCGCTGATCAGGACGATACGACGGGTCCCGTCGCCCCCGTCGAGGTCGTCCGCCGCCTTCAGCAGGGCGGGCCCGATCGGCGTCCAGCCGGTCGGCTGCAGCGTGGCCACCGCCGTCTTCGCGTCGGTCCGGTTCAGCGGGCCCACCGGGTAGAGCTGCGCGGTGTCCTTGCAGCCCTCCTTGCGGTCGTTGCCGCGGTAGTTGGCGCCCAGGGTGCGTATGCCGAGCCGGACCTCCTGCGGTGTCGCGTCCAGCACCTCGTCGAACGCCTGCTTCGCCGCGGCCATCCGCGAGCCGCCGTCGATGTCCCGCGTGCGCATCGAACCGCTGACGTCCAGCACGAGTTCGACCTTCGGGGCGGCCACCTGTGTCTCGTCGGCGACGGCTCCGCCGGGGAACGCGATCCCGGCCGCCAGGGCGGCGAGGAGAGCGCAGACTCCCGCCGCCAGCCGTTGTCTTGTGATCATCGCCGGATCTTATGGAGCGGACGGGCCGGGCTCCAAAACGAGTGGCGGAGGGGGCCGGCCCGGGCCGGACCGTCCGGCTCGCCGTCTTCAGCGACGTCCGGCGTCCGAGCTCATCGGGTTCGGCAGGGCCGTCCACTGGTCGCCCGGGGTGCTCGGGGACAGCCGCATCAGGGTCAACGCCTTCGCCGGCAGCGGGCCTTCGCACAGGGCGCGCAGGTCGGCGGTGTCCGGCAGGTCCGCTACGGCGGCGGACAGGGCCGCCCCCAGCGCCGCGCGGGAACCCGCCGTACCGGCCAGCGCGCCCGCCACCAGGGAGCCGAACAGCTTGCGGCGCAGGGCCGTCTCGTCGTCGGTGATCAGACGGCCGGTGAGCGCGGGCGGGGCGATGCCGTGCCGGGTCAGGCGGGCCGGGCTGATCCGGATGTCGGCCAGGTCGCGGTAGACCAGCCGCACGGGGGTGCCGTCGGCCGCCAGGATCACCAGCAGGTTCTGGCCGTGCGCCTCCAGGGCCACGCCGAGGTCGAGCAGGCGCAGCCCCACGGTCAGGGCCAGGCGGGCGAACGCGGCCGTCCAGGCGGGCACGTCGGGCAGACCGGTGGTGGCGAGCGCGGCCACCGGCAGGACCCGTTCGCCCGGGCGCGTGTACACCTCGGGCGACTCGCGCAGCAGCGCGGCGAGGTCGGGGGAGTGGGCCGAGACCGCGCCCAGCGTGCGTGTGAGGTGCAGCAGGCCGTCGGTGCGCGCCGCCAGCTCCGCGGCGAGGGCGGACAGCGGCGCGGCGGCCCGGACCGAGTACGCGGAGATGTCCCGCACCGAGGACGTCAGCCGGGCGCTCAGCGCGGTCTTCACATGGACGCCGTCCGGCAGCGCGAGCGTGCGCAGGGACAGCAGGGGACGTCCGGGGCGCCAGGGGTCGTACGACCGCTTCAGGACATGGGCGGCCTGCCACGGGTGCACCGGCACCAGCAGCCGCCCGCCGTCGCGCAGTTCCTCCGGCCAGTCACCGCTGACCAGGCACTCGGATGCCGGCACCGGTACCATCCCCAGCTCCACCACCGGCCGGTGCTCCGGGCCGTACGCCAGCTGGTCGGCCACCGAGAAACCGGGACGGGAGCGGCAGTTGGGATGGTACGGGTGCCCGTCCGTCACCCGCTGCTCCCACTCCCAGTCCCTCCCCCGCCCTCCGGCCGGGGGGACCCCCACCGGCCACTCCTTCGGGTGATCCGCGCCGGCCCGTGACAGTGCCAACGAGGCGACGCTGTCCGCCAGTTCGGCGGCGAACGCCGGGCCGTGCGGCACCGCGAGGGCGGTCAGCAGACCGGCCGGATCCACCTGGCCCTCCCGGTCCAGACGGACACCGGTGACGTACGCGCCGGTGGCGTACGGGTCCGCGGGCGGCCCGTACAGCGTCCGGCCGTCGGCGAGCCGCAGCGCCAGGCCGTGCGCGCCGTGCACCCGGCCGGTGATCCACGGCAGCGGCTCATGGGCCAGCGCCCGCCACAGCCGGGTCAGCACGGCCGCGCGGGCGCCCGGCAGTTCCGCGGTGTACCGGGGCAGCAGCGCCGGCCGCACGGCGGCCAGCTCCTCGGCGACCCGGGCCTCGGTGGCGGGGGGACGGTGCACGGTCGGCTCCTCGGTTGCACGCTGCACGCAGGACGATTGTCAGGGACGACAGACATACTGAGCGCGACGACCCCCGACGAAACGAACGGATCGCGTGGACCTCACACCCCCCACCGACGCCGTCGGCCACCGTGCCGACGCCTACGCGGCCGCGCCCGTGCTGAACTGCCTGCTGCGCGAGGTGGCCGAGCCGGACCCCGGTGACCCGAGGGTGCACCGGTTGCCGAGCGGGCGGCTGCTGCGGGTGCGTCCCGGCCGGCGCCCCACGGACCCCGAGGTGTGCGCGGCCGGGGTCTGGCACCGCGTCGGCCACACCGAACTGGTCAAACTGGTCACCGAGGAACTGCGCAGGCACACCGGGCTGGCGGGCGGTGACCTGCCCGCCGAGATGGTCGACAGCCGGGACGCGGTCGCCGCGCTGCTCACCGCCCGCGCCCGGGCGACGCCGCCCGCCGACCCCTATCTCCTGTCCGAGCAGTCCCTGATCACCGGTCACCCCAGCCACCCCGCCCCCAAGGCCCGCGGTGGCGGCCCGGTCGCGTCCTGGCTGCCGTACGCCCCCGAGGCGCACGCCCGTTTCCCGCTGGTGCTGCTCGGGGTGCGCGAGGACCAGGTGGCCGAGGAGGGCGACACCGGCGCCCTGGACGCGCTCGGTACGGCACCGCCCGGCTACCGGCTGCTGCCGGCCCACCCCTGGCAGCTGGAGCTGGCGGGCCGGGAGCTGGCGGAGGCCTTCGCCGACGGCCGCCTGGTCCGGCTCGGCGAAACCGCCTTCCCCACCTGGCCGACGGCGGCGGTCCGCACGGTGTACGAGCCGCGGCGCGACATGTTCCTGAAGTTCAGCCTGGACGTCCGCATCACCAACGACATCCGCCGGCTGTGGCGCCACGACCTGCGCAGACTGTGCCGCACCGACAGGGCCGCCGGGCACGCCTTCGCGGCGCTGGGTCCGCCCACGGCCTGGCTGAGCGACCGTGGCTACCGCACGGCCGCCTTCGCCTTCGAGGAGCTGGCCGTCCTCGTCCGGGACGGTCTGCGCGGCCACCTGCTGCCGGGCGCCACCCCGCTGCTCGCCGCCGGCCTCGCCGAGGGCTTCGACGGCAGCCCGCTGGCCGGTGCGGCCGACCCGGCGGCATGGTGGGAGGCGTATCTGCGCCAGGTCGTCCCGCCCGCCCTCACGGCCTTCGACGAGCACGGAGTCGTCCTCGAGGCCCACCTCCAGAACACCCTCGTCGCCGTGGACGCGGCCGGCACGCCCGTCCAGGCGCTGTTCCGGGACGCCGAGGGCGCCAAGCTGCTGACGGACGTGAGCAGGGCCGCGGGCTGGGAGCGGCTGGTCTACTGCCTGGTGGTGAACCACCTCGCCGAGATCGCCGCCGCCCTCGCCGAACACCACCCCGGGCTCGACCCCTGGCCCGCCGCCCGTGGCGAACTCGCCCGGCACCGCCTGCCCGAGATCCCCGCCCTGCTGGGCGCGCCCACCCTGCCCGGCAAGACCAACCTGCTGCTGCGCTGGACCGGCGCGGACGGCGCGGACGCCCGCTACCTGCCCCTGCCGAACCCGCTGGCGGCCCGCTGACCCCGTGTGCGGCTCACCGGGCCGTGCCGAAGTCCTGGGTCCAGTAGCTGCCCGGCTGCGCGAGACCGACGCCGATCTGCTGGAACGAGCAGTTGAGGATGTTGGCCCGGTGGCCGGGGCTGGACATCCAGCCCGCCATGACCTCGTCCGGGGTGCTGTAGCCGTAGGCGACGTTCTCGCCGTAGGCGCTCCAGGAGTAGCCGGCGGCCGTGATGCGGTCGCCCGGGGCGGACCCGTCGGACCCGGTGTGCGACATGTTCTGGTGGGCCGCCATGTCCGCGCTGTGGTCCTGCGCGGCCTTGGTCAGCGCCGGGTTCAGGGTCAGGGCCTGGCAACCGACCTTGGCGCGCTCGGCGTTGACGAGCTGCACGATGCGCGCGACGACCCCGGACGCCGTGGCGGTGGCCTTGGGTGTGCTCGGCGCGGCGGGGGCGGCGGTGGCCCTGGGAGTGCTCGGCGCGGCAGGGACGGCGGCGGTGGCCTGGGGAGTGCCGGGAGTGTGCGGAGCGCTGGGGGCAGTGGTCCTCGGGGGCCTGTGGACCGTGACCTTCTTGTGGGCGCCGGGGTGAGTGGTGGCCCGGGGCGCGGGCGACGCGGTGGCCCGCGGCGTGGGTGCGTGAGGGTGGCCGTTGCGGTGGTGATGCCCATGGGCGTGGTGCCATCGCGGCTGCGGCGTGCTCGTCGCGGCGGCGTCGGACGGGTCCGTCGTGCCGTACGGCCAGTCGGTGCAGGCCAGGGCGACGGACGGCACGCCCACCGTGCCGATGGTGACGGCGGCGATGACTATCCGCCGCAACTGCTGTGTCCTGCGGTGCTTGCCCATGCGTGAACCTCACTCGGTGATCGCCGGGCGCTCATTCTCAGGACGCCTTCACAAGGAGCGCAAAGGCCTCTCCTACTACCTGGGCTAGTAGCCGCAGGGGGCCCTTGCCAGGTGAGTGAGGAGATGCCGGGTTCGCGTTCGCGATGTTTGCTCTCACCTGTCGGCCCGTCAGGAGCACCTCGCCGGGCAGTAATCCGAGAAGGCTCGGGGCGGCGGGTGCGCCGCCCTCCGGAGAGTGGCACAGGACCATGGCAAGCCGGACAAATCCCATATGTCACCGTGGCCGTCTCTACTACCGGGCATGGTTAGTAGCCGTGTGGTGTGTGACAGACCTCACCCTGGGCGCCCCCGAGGCACGCAGCGCATACGCTGAACCACGTGCTGCGCGACGTGACTGCTGTTCGATACGTGACCCCGCTGCGGTCCGGCGGCTCCGTCCCCGGAGTCGTGGAGGCCGACGACCTCGGCACGTACGTCGTGAAGTTCACCGGCGCGGCACAGGGGCACAAGGCGCTGGTCGCCGAGGTGATCGTCGGCGAACTCGCCCGTGCCCTCGGTCTGCGCTTCCCCGAGCTGGTCCTCGTCCACTTCGACCCCGCCATCGCCGCGGGCGAACCGCACCAGGAGGTGCGGGAGCTGCACGGCGCGAGCGCGGGCGTGAACCTCGGCATGGACTATCTGCCGGGCGCCCGGGACCTCACCCCTCAGATCGCGAAGTCCTTCCCCGTGGACCCGCTGGAGGCGGGCCGGATCGTCTGGCTGGACGCGCTGACCGTCAACGTGGACCGCACGGTCCACAGCTCCAACCTCATGGTCTGGCCGACGCTCGGTACCGCACCGCCGCGCCTGTGGCTCATCGACCACGGCGCCGCCCTCGTCTTCCACCACCGCTGGGACACCACCACCCCGGGCAAGAGGTACGACTTCCGCCACCACGCCCTCGGCCACTACGGCCCCGACGTCCGCGCCGCGGACGCCGAACTCGCCCCACGGGTGACCGAGGAGCTGCTGCGCGGCATCGTCGCCGAGGTCCCGGACGCCTGGCTGGCCGAGGACGCCGGCTTCGCCACGCCCGACGACGTCCGCTCCGCCTACGTCGACCACCTCCTCGCCCGGGTCCGTCTCTCGCGGGAGTGGCTGCCCACGGACTTCCCGAGCCGTGACCAGGTCGCGGCCGAGGAGGCCGCCCGCGCCGAGAGGACGCAGGCGGCCCGCCCGGACTGGCTCAAGCGCGTCCCGGACCTGCACGGCGAGCCGGCGGCGGAACAGGACTGGTCCGTGCACCTGGGATGACGGGGAGGGCGGGGACGCCGCACGTCGTACGGGTCGCGGGCTCCCAGGGCCACCGGCCGTCAAGCCCCGCAGCCGCAGCCGCAGTCCCAGCCTCAGGCAGAGGCGCCGGGGGGCCCGCAGGAACGGGGTCCGGTCATCCGCTTCGGGCGCAGCAGGTCGAACCGGACCTCCTGCCACAAGGCGCGGAGCCCGGACGGGTCGTCGGCGGCCAGGTGGTCGCCGGGCACGGCCCAGGACCTGACCGGCGTGGACTCGGCGGTCACCGCCGGCCAGCCCGGGTCGCCGGTGGCCGCGAACCCCGCCCAGGACTCGAGCATGCGGTGGGACAGGGCGCGGTCGTGGTCGTCGGGGGCACCGCCGATGAGGAACCGGGCGCCGACGGCGTCCAGATTGCCGAAGGCGAAGGGGATGTCCGCGGTGTGCCAGGGCCGGGCTTCCGCGCGCCTGCGGCCGAAGCGGGCCAGGTACGCCCGGCCGCCGGCCCTCGTGTGGTGCTCGGCCAGACGGGCGGCGAACTCGCCGAACTTCGCGTCGCTGAAGACCGCGAGATAGCGGTCGAGCACGGGGGCGCCCGGCATCGACGCGCGGTAGCCGTCGAGCAGGTGGGCCGGGAGGTGCAGGGCCTCGGCGAAGTCCGTCAGCTCCGCCTCGGTGGTGACCTCCCGTAGGGCTCCCACCGTGTGGAGGAACCAGCACTCCTCCAGCGTGTGGCACACCAGCAGGTCCACCTCGCGCGCCGCCCCGGAGGCGAGCGCGACCAGCGGGTCCGCGGTCAGCACCTCGCCGTCGACGACGGGTTGGAAGATCACCGGGTCGAAGGCGTGGATCGCCGCCACAGGGTCGGCCCCGCAGTGCGCGGCGGTCTTGTCGGAGGCGGCCACCAGACCCTCGGGCGGCACCGACAGCAGTCCCCGCGCCGTCGGGGCCACCCCGGCCTGTGCTGCGATCCGCTCGGTGACCGCCATGGCGAGACCGACCGTGAAGAAGGCGTGGGGCGCGCTGTGGGCGACGGCCCGCCGGAACAGCCCCCGTGTCCCTTCCATGGCCATCAGGCAGAGCACCGAGCCCCCTCCGGAGGAGTGCCCGGCGACGGTGACGTTCCCGGGGTCGCCGCCGAAGGCGGCGATGTTCTCCCGGACCCAGCCGAGGGCGGCGGCCTGGTCCAGCAGCCCACGGTTGTCGGGAAGGCCGGGCACATGCCCGAAGCCCTCGAAGCCCACCCGGAAGTTGCAGCTGACCACGACCAACCCGGCGCGGGCCAGGGCCGTCCCGTCGAAGTCGGGCTGGGCGGAGGAGCCGAACGTGTAGGCGCCGCCATGGATCCAGAAGAACACCGGCAGCGCGCCGCCGTCCGCGCGCTCCGGCACCCACACGTTGACCGTGAGGACGTCTTCGTCCCCGGGGTGCCACACCGGCGCTCCGGGCAGCTCCGCCGACTGCGGGGCGACAGGGCCGAAGGCCGTGCACTCCCGGACCCCGCCCCAGGCCGGCGCCGGTTGCGGCTCCCGGAACCGGCGGGCGCCGAACGGCGCGGCCGCGTACGGGACACCGAGCACGGCCGTGACGCCGTCGCCGGCCCCTGTGCCCCGCACCCGGCCGCTCGAGGTCCGGAAAACCGTTTCGATCCCGCATGGTCGCTCGCTCATCGCGCGACAGTCTCGCTCACCGGCACGCGCCGACGCGACCGGAAAAGGGTGTCCCCTGACGGACCCCGCAAGCCCTCGAACGGGCTTGGCCTCGGTCGGCTTTCGGCCGCCGTGGCCGTTTCCGATGCCTTGACGTGGCTCCGCGAAGCATCCGTACGCTGCCGGAAACGGAGATCGACTCGGAGTGACGCGTGCACAGACCTCGCAGAACGAGCCTCGACCTCGTGTCACTGCTCCTCGGGCTCGTCTTCGGCGTCGGCACGAATCTCCTCACCGCCGATCCGGACAGGTGGTGGACTCCGCTGCGCGCGGTGAACCGCTACGCCGCCGTCTGGCTTCCGGCCGGTGTCGTCGCGGTGGTTGTCTGGGAGTGGGGACAGCGACGGCGGGAGCGGCGCCGTGTTCCCTGGACACGGCCCGACAGCCCCTACCCGGGCCTGGAGGCGTTCGCCGAGGACCGTACGGAGGTGTTCTTCGGCCGCGAGGACGAGGTCCGCGACGCGGTGCGCGTGCTGGCCGCCGCCCGTACGCCGGCCCAGCGGGTGCTCACCGTGGTGGGTCCGTCGGGCTGCGGGAAGTCGTCCTTCGTCGCCGCGGGTGTCCTGCCGGGGCTGAAACGACTGCGCTGGGCGGTCCTCGGCCCGGTCCGGCCCGGCTCCGGCCCCTTCGTCGCCCTGGCGCAGGCCCTCACCCCGCGCGGGCCCGGGCAGCGCGGTGACGCGGTCGCACGGCTCGCGCACCGGCTCCGGCGGGAGGCGGCGGACGGAGGCGATCTCACGGAGGTGTCGGCCGCGTTGCGAGCGGCCCAGGGGCCGTCCCCGCGGATCGTCCTCGCGATCGACCAGTTCGAGGACATCGTCCGCCTGGCCCCGGACACCGAACGCGAGCTGTTCCTTCGGACGCTGCGGGCGACGGTGCGCGCGCACCCACAGCTCCACGTCGTCCTCGCGCTGCCGTCCGGCTTCCTCCGCGATCCCGTACTGGAGCCTCACGGCGACCTTCTGCGCACCCGGTTTCCCCTGGGGACGCTGACCTCCCGGCAGATCCGACAGGTCATCACCGGCCCGGCGCGGGCCGCCGGAGCGGACATCGCCGAGGAGGTCGTGGACGATCTCGTCGTCGAGGCGACGGAGGGCGACGCCCTGCCCCAGCTCGGCCAACTTCTGCGCGACCTGTACGAGGCGGCGGGTGCGGACCACGTCATCGGCGGGGAACTGCTGGCCCGGACCGGCCCCTTGGCGCAGGCCATCGCCCGGTACGCGGAGGGCGCCCACGGACAGCTCGTGATCGAGCACCCCGCGCAGCGGGTGGAGGCGGTGCTCCTGAGGTTCGTCGCCTGGGACGAGCGTGGCTTCCTGCGGCAGTCCGTGCCCCGGGCCGCCCTGGACGCGTCCGCGCTGGCGGTGGTCGAGGATCTGCGCGCGGCCCGTCTCGTGACGGATCTCGACGACGGCACGGCCTTCGACCTCGTCCACGAGGCGCTGTTGCGGTACTGGCCCCGGCTGCGGGAGCTCGCGCGGCGGCACCAGGACCGGCTGCGCCGGATCACGGACCTCGAACGCCGGGCCGCGGCATGGGTGGCGAACGAGCGATCGGCGGACGACCTGCTGCACGGGCACCGGCTGGCCCAGGCGCGGGAACTCCTTGCCGACGGCGGTGCCTCCACCGCTCTGGCCGAACTGGTCGCCGTCTCGGCCCGGCGGGAGACGCAGGACGCCCGGGCGCGTGCCGACGACCTCGCCGAACGGGCGCAGCACGCCTATGCGTTGCAGGGCGACCGGAGCCTGGCGCTGGCGCTCGCCGCGGCCGCCGTACGGGAGGGCACCGTGACCGAGAAGGCCGTACTCACCCTGTGGGGCGTCGCCCTCGACCCGGTGGTCGAGACGTTCGGTCCCGGGCACCTCGGCCAGGTGATCGCGCTGGGCTGGGACCCGGACACCGGCCGGCTGCGGACCATCGGGACGGAGGGTGACCTGTGCACGTGGACCGCACACGGCGAGCCGGCCGGTCAGCGGCCCCTGGGACTGGGGGCGTTGCGGCGGGCCGGGTTCAGCGGGGGAGGCGGCGCGTACTGGGTGGACACCGAGGACGGGGTGCTGGCCGTGCGCCGCTTCGACGACCCGGACTTCTCGGTCACCACGCAGGCGGCGGACGTGTTCGGGGACCGGGCCCTGGACCTTTCCTTCGACGGCTGGCGGGCCGTCGCCCAACTGGTGGACCACGCGGTGCGCATCGTCGACCTCTCGCCCGCCGCCCGGGGCCGTCCCCCCGAAGAGCGGCGTTCCTTCGACGCGCCGCGTGCCACGGCGCTGTCGTGGTCGCCCGACGGCTCGCTCCTGGCGCTGCTCACCTGGCGTGAGCTCCAGGTCCTCACCGCTGCGGACGGCGTCCCGGTGTGGCGCCTTCCCCGGGGCGAGGACGAACTCCCCGGACTCACCGGCTGGTTCGCCTGGTCTCCGGACGGCCGCCGGGTGGCCCACACGGCGGGCCGGGCACTGCGGATCAGGGCGGCCGAGGACGGCGCCGTCCTGGACGAGTGGGACATCGGGCCGGAGGCGAACGGCGTCTTCTGGTCGCCCGACGGACAGCTGGTGGCCGCGGCCGTGCCCGACGCCGGACGGAACGCGGATGCGGTCATCACGGTGTGGCGGGTGGCCGACCACGCACTGGTGCGCCGGTTGCGCGTTCCCTGGGGCGGCGAGGAGATCGCCTGGCGCGCGGACAGCACGTGCTTCGCCTGGCGGTCGCGGTTCAGCGGTGTGTGGATCGGCGACCACGGTTCCTGGCGCCCCCGGGCCCTGCCGGGCGGTGCCCTGCGCAGCGTGTCGGGGCAGGCCGGTCAGGTGGCCGCCGTCTTCCACGCCGGCGACGCCGTCCACGTGACCGCGCCCGGCGCCCGGCCGAGGACGATCCCCGCCGACGGCGACGCACGGCCGCTCTCCGTCGCCTGGCAGCCCGGCGGGGACCGGCTGGCCGTCGCCTGTTCCGGCGGCCGGGTGGAGATCGTCGATCCGGCCTCCGGCCGGCGCACCGCCGTCCTGCGCACGGCCTACGGGGTCGTCGACCGGGTTGCGTGGTCCCCGGACGGTTCGCTCCTGGCGACGGTCGGCCATGACTTCCTGACGGTCGCGTACGGCACAGAGGTCTGGGATCCACGCGGCGGGCGACGGCTGGGCCGGGCCGAGGGCGCCGGGCGGGGCACCGGAGTCCTGGCGTGGAGCCCGGACGGGCGTCGTCTGGTGACCGCGGAGAAGGAGGGACCGCTGGTGGTCCTGGACGCCCGCACCGGGCGCCGGCTGCTCGACGTGCCCGTGGACAGCGGTACGGCCGTCGACGCCTGCTGGTCGCCCGACGGCGGCCGGCTCGCCTTCCTCGACGGCGGGTCGGCGGTACGCCTGTGCGACGCCGGAGACGGCAGGCCCCTGGCACGGTCCGCCGCCGCCTACGGGACGGCCCGCGTGCTGCGGTGGTCCCCCGACGGCCGGCTGCTCGCGACCGCGGGAGACGGCTGGGCCGCCTTCTGGGACGCGGACACGGCCGAGTGCCGGGCGGTCTCCGCCCTGGCCTGCCGTGTCCCGCTGGAGGCGCACTGGTCCGACGACGGCTGCTCCTTCGTCGTCAGGGGCGAGGACCACCGCGGCTACACGTGGTCCCTGCCCGGCGGGACCGACGTCCGGCAGTGCGACGCGCTCCTGGAGCGATCCGGGGTCGAGGTGCGCGAGCTGACCGCCGAGGAATGCCGTCGTTACGGCCTGCCCGAGTGACGGCCCCCGGCACGCCGTACGCACCGGGGGCCCCGAGGGGCGGGCTCAGCCCTTGAGCTGCTCGTACGCCGGCAGGGTGAGGAAGTCGGCGTAGTCGTCGTCCAGGGAGACGTGCAGCAGCAGGTCGTGCGCCTCCTGCCAGTGGCCGGCCGCGAACGCCTCCTCGCCGATCTCCTGGCGGATGCGGGACAGCTCCTCGGCGGCGACCTTGCGGGCCAGCTCCGGCGTGGCCAGGTCGCCGTTCTCGAACTTGACGCCCGCGTTGATCCACTGCCAGATCTGGGAGCGGGAGATCTCGGCGGTGGCCGCGTCCTCCATGAGGTTGAAGATGGCGACCGCGCCGAGCCCGCGCAGCCAGGCCTCGATGTAACGGATGCCGACCTGGACGGCGTTGACGAGACCGGCGTACGTCGGCTTCGCGTCCAGCGAGTCGATCGCGATCAGGTCGGCCGCCTCGACGTGCACGTCCTCGCGCAGCCGGTCCTTCTGGTTCGGCTTGTCACCGAGGACCTTGTCGAAGGACTCCATGGCGATCGGGACGAGGTCGGGGTGGGCGACCCAGGAGCCGTCGAAGCCGTCGTTCGCCTCGCGGTCCTTGTCGGCGCGGACCTTCTCGAAGGCGACCTTGTTGACCTCGGCGTCGCGGCGGGACGGGATGAACGCGGCCATGCCGCCGATGGCGTGCGCGCCGCGCTTGTGGCAGGTGCGGACGAGGAGTTCGGTGTACGCCCGCATGAACGGGGCGGTCATCGTGACCGCGTTGCGGTCCGGCAGGACGAACCTGGCTCCGCCGTCGCGGAAGTTCTTGACGATGGAGAACAGGTAGTCCCAGCGGCCGGCGTTCAACCCCGCGGCGTGGTCGCGGAGTTCGTAGAGGATCTCCTCCATCTCGTACGCGGCCGTGATCGTCTCGATCAGGACGGTGGCGCGGACGGTGCCCTGCGGGATGCCGACGTAGTCCTGCGCGAAGACGAACACGTCGTTCCACAGCCGGGCCTCCAGGTGCGACTCGGTCTTCGGCAGGTAGAAGTACGGGCCCTTGCCGAGGTCCAGCAGCCGCTGGGCGTTGTGGAAGAAGTACAGGCCGAAGTCGACGAGGGCACCGGGGACGGCCCGGCCGTCGGTGTCGACCAGGTGCCGCTCGTTCAGGTGCCAGCCGCGCGGGCGCATGACGACCGTGGCCAGCTCCTCGTTCGGCCGCAGGGCGTACGACTTCCCGGACCCCGGGTCGGTGAAGTCGATGCTGCGGGTGTAGGCGTCGATCAGGTTGACCTGGCCGAGGACCACGTTCTCCCAGGTGGGCGCGGAGGCGTCCTCGAAGTCGGCGAGCCAGACCTTCGCGCCCGAGTTGAGCGCGTTGACGGTCATCTTGCGGTCGGTGGGGCCGGTGATCTCGACGCGCCGGTCGTTCAGGGCGGCCGGGGCCGGGGCGACCTTCCAGGAGTCGTCCGCGCGGATCGCGGCCGTCTCGGGGAGGAAGTCGAGCGTGGAGGTGCGGGCGATCTCGGCGCGGCGCTCGGCCCGGCGGGCGAGGAGTTCGTCACGGCGCGGGGTGAACCGCCGGTGCAGCTCCGCCACGAAGGCGAGCGCCGCGTCCGTGAGGACCTCTTCCTGCCGGGGCAGGGGCTCGGCGTCGACGATGGCCAGCGGGGACGGCGCTGGTGCGGACATGAGCTGTCACTTCCTTCAGCGGTGGCACCGGGTGCCTAGTGGCACGAATAGGGCGAACAGCGCCCGCTGTGCGGTCAGGCGCTTCTGAACAGTGGATAGTAGTTTCCTCATTGTGGAACTTCAATGGTTTGTTGATGTCGAGATTCTCTGGGTCGAGGCAAGGTGGCGCCCAGTGCCACCCCCTTCACTCAAGGTGGCGCAGGTCGGCCTCGGTGTCGATGTCGTACGGCTCGGCCACGTCCGCGCACTCGACGAGCCGGACGTGCCCCGCGTGCTCCTTCAGGTAGGCGCGGGCCCCCCGGTCCCCGGTGGCCGTCGCCGCGATGCCGGGCCAGTGGGCCGCGCCGAAGAGCACCGGATGCCCCCGCGTGCCGTCGTAGGCGGCCGAGACCAGCGACTTGTCGTCCTCGTACGCGCCGAGCACCCGCCCCACGGCCGCCGGTCCGATACCCGGCTGGTCGACGAGGCTCACCAGGGCCGCGTGCGCCCCCGTACCGGCGAGCGACGCCAGCCCGGCCCGCAGCGAGGAACCCATGCCCTCGGCCCAGTCCGGGTTGTCCACGAGTACGCAGCCGGTCAGGTCGGCGCGCGCCCGTACGTCCTCGGCGCGGGCGCCCAGGACGACGTGCACACGGGCGCACCCGGCCGCGCGCAGCACCCCGGCCGCGTGCTCGACCAGGGGGCGCCCCCGGTGCTCCAGCAGCGCCTTGGGGCGCCCGCCGAGCCGTCTGCCCCCGCCGGCGGCGAGCAGCAGCCCGGCGACCTCCTCGTGATGCCTGTCCGTCATGCGTCCTGCATACCCGACGCGACCGGCGACGGCCCGTTTCCCTTGGGCTGAATTTCGGTCCGCGCGGTGGCGCTCCCGGACGCGGTGGCGTTTACTGACCCGCGCACGACGGCGTGTGAGGGGGAGGGCTGTGTTGCGGAGCTTGGGGCAGAGGCCAGTGACCGGCAGTGGCGAGGATCCGAGGGTGGCGGAACTGCGGACCGCGGTGTCCCGGCTGCGCCGCGAACTCGCCGCGCTCCCCTCCGAGTTCCCCGACCGCGCCATAGCGGAGGACGAACTGGCGGCCCTCGCGGCGATGGCCATGGGCGGCCGCCCGGAGATCCCCCGCCTGCGCAGCTCCCTGTTACTGATCGCCGGCGCGATCGGCTCGGTCAGCGCCCTGGCCCGGGGCCTGACCGGGGTCCGGGAGGCAGTGGACCTCTTCGGGGAGCCGGCGCAGCGGGACCGGGGATGCCGGCCCAGGGGCGCGGGGAACTGCGCGAACGGCCACGACGCACCCGCAGCCGCCGACGGTGAATGACTCCGCGAACTCCTACGCGCCGGAACTGGCCAATGCCTGGGACAGCTCGAGGGCGATCTCCTGCAACACCGGCACGATCTTGTCCGTCGCCGCCTCCGTCACCCGCCCCGCCGGCCCCGAGATCGAGATCGCGGCCGCCGTGGGGGAGTCCGGTACGGACACCGCGAGGCACCGCACTCCTATCTCCTGCTCGTTGTCGTCCACGGCGTACCCCAGCTGCCGCACGTCCTCCAGCGCCGCCAGGAAGCCCTCCGGGGTGGTGATGGTCTTCTCGGTCGCGGCCGGCATCCCGGTCCGGGACAGCAGCGCCCGCACCTCGTCGTCCGGCACCCCGGCGAGGAGCGCCTTGCCGACCCCGGTGGAGTGCGGCAGCACCCGCCGCCCCACCTCGGTGAACATCCGCATCGAATGCTTCGACGGCACCTGTGCCACGTACACGATCTCGTCGCCGTCCAGCAGCGCCATGTTCGCGGTCTCCCCGGTCTCCTCGACCAGCCGCGCGAGGTACGGCCGCGCCCACGTGCCAAGCAGCCGGGACGCCGACTCGCCGAGCCGGATCAGGCGCGGGCCGAGCGCGTACCGCCGGTTCGGCTGCTGGCGGACGTAGCCGCAGGCGACCAGCGTGCGCATCAGCCGGTGGATGGTGGGCAGGGGCAGCCCGCTGGTCGCGGACAGCTCGCTGAGGCCGACCTCGCCGCCGGCGTCCGCCATGCGCTCCAGCAGGTCGAAGGCGCGCTCCAGGGACTGGACCCCGCCCGCGGCGGAGGGCTTGGCGGAGTCGTTGGTGCTGGCGCTGGACGTCGGCACGGCGCGTTCCTTTCGGGGCTGACAGGAGGGCAGAAGCCTACCCGGCGGCCGGTTGACTCCCTGCTTGTACGTAGCTACGTTCTGCTTGCTGGAATTCTAATTCCGCTTTGTGGAAACGTCCAGAGTTCGTGCCGACCGGGCGCTGCCCAGAAGTGTGCCCCTTGACGGCGGGGAAGTGGGAGTGAAGACTCCTTCAACAGAACGTTGAAATCCGTTACGTGGGTGTAAATCCCGTTTCCTGGGCGTAAAACGGCGGTACAGAGAGGGGTTCGGGTGTCCGACGCTGAACTGGTCCTGCGCTCGACGCGCGTCATCACTCCCGAAGGGACGCGGGCCGCCGCGGTCACCGTGTCCGCCGGGAAGATCACGGCCGTCCTGCCGTACGAGACCGGGGTCCCGGCCGGCGCGCGACTGGAGGACCTCGGCGACCACGTCCTGCTGCCCGGCCTGGTCGACACCCACGTACACGTCAACGACCCCGGCCGCACCGAGTGGGAGGGCTTCTGGACCGCCACGCGCGCGGCGGCGGCCGGCGGCATCACCACGCTGATCGACATGCCGCTCAACTCCCTCCCGCCCACCACGACCGTCGAGAACCTGCGGGTCAAGCAGCAGGTGGCCGCCGACAAGGCGCACATCGACGTCGGCTTCTGGGGCGGCGCCCTGCCGGACAACGTCAAGGACCTGCGCCCGCTGCACGACGCCGGTGTCTTCGGCTTCAAGGCGTTCCTGTCCCCGTCCGGCGTGGACGAGTTCCCGCACCTCGACCAGGACCGGCTGGCCCGGTCGCTGGCGGAGATCGCCGGCTTCGGCGGCCTGCTGATCGTGCACGCCGAGGACCCGCACCACCTCGCCGCCGCCCCGCAGCACGGCGGCCCCAAGTACGCCGACTTCCTCGCCTCCCGCCCGCGCGACGCCGAGGACACGGCCGTCGCGAGCCTCGTCGCGCAGGCCCGCCGCCTGAACGCGCGCGTGCACGTCCTGCACCTGTCCTCCGGCGACGCGCTGCCGCTGATCCGCGCCGCCCGTGCCGAGGGCGTCCGGATCACCGTGGAGACCTGCCCGCACTACCTCACCCTCACCGCCGAGGAAGTCCCGGACGGCGCCAGCGAGTTCAAGTGCTGCCCGCCCATCCGCGAGGCCGCCAACCAGGACCTGCTCTGGGAGGCGCTGGCCGACGGCACCATCGACTGCGTCGTCACCGACCACTCGCCCTCCACCGCCGACCTGAAGACCGCCGACTTCGCCACCGCCTGGGGCGGCATCTCCGGCCTCCAGCTCAGCCTGTCCGCCGTATGGACCGAGGCCCGCAGGCGCGGTCACGGCCTGGAGGACGTCGTGCGCTGGATGTCCGCACGGACGGCCGCACTGGCCGGCCTGGAGGCCGCCAAGGGCGCGATCGCGCCCGGCCTCGACGCCGACTTCGCCGTCCTCGCCCCGGACGAGACCTTCACCGTCGACCCGGCCGGTCTGCAGCACCGCAACCGGGTCACCGCGTACGCCGGCAAGACCCTGTACGGCGTCGTGAAGTCCACCTGGCTGCGCGGTGAACGCATCGTCGCGGACGGCGAGTTCACCGAGCCGAGGGGCACGCTGCTCAGCCGCCCCCGGTAAGCCCCCGCACCCGCCACCCGGCCGGCTCCAGAAAGGACCCCCTGATCACCGTGACGGCGATACCCACCTTCACCGGCGACGCGAACCCCTACGGAGGCGGCGACCCGTACGCGGACTACCGCACCGCCGACTTCCCCTTCACCCAGTACGCCAACCTCGCCGACCGGCAGCTCGGCGCCGGTGTCGTCGCCGCCAACGACGAGTTCTTCGCCCAGCGCGAGAACCTGCTGGTGCCCGAGCCGGCCGAGTTCGACCCCGAGCACTTCGGGCACAAGGGCAAGATCATGGACGGCTGGGAGACCCGCCGCCGGCGCGGCGCCAGCGCCGAACACCCCTGGCCGACCGCCGAGGACCACGACTGGGCGCTGGTCCGCCTCGGCGCGCCGGGTGTGATCCGCGGGATCGTCGTCGACACCGCCCACTTCCGCGGCAACTACCCGCAGGCGGTCTCGGTCGAGGCCACGTCCGTACCCGGCGCGCCGTCCCCTCAGGAGCTGCTGGGCGACGACGTGAAGTGGACGACGATCGTCCCGCGCACCGCCGTCGGCGGCCACGCGGCGAACGGCTTCGAGGTCAGCGTCGAGCAGTGCTTCACCCATCTGCGCGTCAACCAGCACCCCGACGGCGGCATCGCGCGCCTGCGCGTGTACGGCGAGGTGGTGCCCGATCCGCAGTGGCTGTCCGTTCTGGGCACCTTCGACGTGGTCGCCCTGGAGAACGGCGGACGGGTCGAGGACGCCTCCAACCTCTTCTACTCCCCGGCCACCAACACCATCCAGCCGGGCCGCTCCCGCAAGATGGACGACGGCTGGGAGACCCGCCGCCGCCGTGACCAGGGCAACGACTGGATCCGCTACCAGCTCGTTGCCCAGTCCCAGATCCGCGCGATCGAGATCGACACGGCCTACCTGAAGGGCAACAGCGCGGGCTGGGCCTCGGTGTCCGTGAAGGACGGCGAGAACGGCGACTGGACGGAGATCGTTCCGCGCACCCGCCTCCAGCCCGACACCAACCACCGCTTCGTGCTCCCGGAGCCTGCCGTCGGCACGCACGCGCGGATCGACATCTTCCCCGACGGCGGCATCTCCCGCCTGCGCCTGTTCGGCTCCCTGACCGAGCGGGGCGCGACGGCCCTCGCCGCCCGGCACCAGGAACTGGGCGGCTGACCCACCCTCTGCGCGCGGGGCGCCCCGGCCCGGACAGCACCGGGGCGCCCCGCGTGTCACCCGCCGTGTCACCCGTACGGACCCGGCTCCCTGGAACTTACGGGTCCGTCTCCCGCGTTCTTCCCCACGTGACCCTTCAGCAAGAGATCGTCGGCAACGCCATGCAGATGGCGGTCGTCAACCTGCAGCCCGGCCAGACCGTGTACTGCGAGGCCGGGAAGTTCCTGTTCAAGACCACGAACGTGACCATGGAGACGCGGCTGACCGGACCCTCCGGAAACGGCGGGCAGCAGGCACAGGGCGGCTCGGGCGGCGGCATGGGCGGCCTGCTGCGCCAGGCCATGGGCACCGCCATGCAGGTCGGTCAGCGCATGCTCGCGGGCGAGTCCCTGGCCTTCCAGTACTTCACCTCCCAGGGCGGTGAGGGCACGGTCGGCTTCGCCGGTGTGCTCCCCGGCGAGATGCGCGCCCTGGAACTCGACGGCACGCGCGCGTGGTTCGCCGAGAAGGACGCCTTCGTGGCCGCCGAGTCCACCGTCGACTTCGGCATCGCCTTCGCCGGCGGCCGCACCGGCATGAGCGGCGGAGAGGGCTTCATCCTGGAGAAGTTCACCGGGTACGGCACGGTGATCATCGCCGGCGCGGGCAACTTCATCGACCTCAACCCCGCGGACTTCGGCGGCCGCATCGAGGTGGACACCGGCTGCGTGGTGGCCTTCGAGGAGGGTATCCAGTACGGCGTCACGCGCGTCGGCGGCCTCAACCGCCAGGGCATCATGAACGCCGTGTTCGGCGGCGAGGGCCTGTCCCTGGCCACCCTGGAGGGCAACGGCCGGGTGATCCTGCAGTCCCTCACCATCGAGAGCCTCGCCAACGCCCTGAAGAAGGCCCAGGGCGGCGACAAGCAGGGTCCGACCGGTGGACTGTTCTCGACCCACACCGGCTGAACCGATGAGTTCCGGGCGCGTGCGGGGTCTGAGCCGATGACACGGACCCCGCACCCGGAAAGAAGGCACCCGCCATGGGCAAGCTCGTCTCCACGATCTTCGTCACCCTCGACGGCGTCTACCAGGCCCCCGGCGGCCCCCAGGAGGACCCCCGGGGCGGCTTCGAGCACGGCGGCTGGAGCTTCACGTACGGCGACGACGACTTCGGCCGGTTCGTCACCGAGGTCTTCGACCACGCGGGCGCGTTCCTGCTCGGCCGCCGTACGTACGAGATCTTCGCGTCCTACTGGCCGAAGGTGACCGACCCCGCCCACCCGATCGCCGCCAAACTGAACGCCCTGCCGAAGTACGTCCCCTCGTCCACCCTCACCGACCCCGGCTGGTCCGGCACCACCGTGATCGGCGGCGACCTCGCCAAGGAGGTCACCGCCCTCAAGGAGCGCACCGACGGCGAGCTCCAGGTGCACGGCAGCGGCGCCCTGGTCCGCTCCCTGCTCGACCTCGGACTGGTCGACACCCTCCACCTGCTCACCTTCCCCGTGGTCCTCGGCACCGGCCTCCGCCTGTTCGCCGAGGGTGCCGTACCGACCGCCTTCACGCACACCGCCGGACGCGTCACCGCCGCCGGTGTCTCCCTCCAGTCCTACGACCTGGCCGGCCGGCCGCGGTACGGCTCCTACGACCTCCCGGAAAACGCCTAGTCCCAAGATCGCCCCGCCGGTACGGTGATCGCGCCCCGTGGGAGCCGCCGACGTCTCCGCACCCCCTCCGGAGACCGGGAGAGCCGCACCCATGTCGTCGATCGCCGTACCGGGAGCCACCGTCGCGCCCCGCCACGCCTGGCACACCGACCTGCCGGTGCTGCTCGTCGCGGTCTGCTGGGGCGCCAGCTATCTCGCGGCCAAGGACATCACCACCGCCCGTACGGTGCCGGCCGTCCTGGTGCTGCGCTTCGCGCTCGCCCTGCCCGTCCTGTTCGTCGCCGCACGCCGCGCCCTGCGCGCGCTGACCGCCGCCCAGTGGCGCGGCGCGGCCCTGCTGGGAGTGATCCTCAGCGGGATCTTCCTGCTGGAGACCTACGGGGTGGTGCACACCTCGGCGACCAACGCGGGGCTCGTCATCAGTCTCACCATGGTCTTCACCCCGCTCGCCGAGGCCGCCGGCACCCGCACCCGGCCCACCCCCGGCTTCCTCGGCGCGGCGCTGCTGTCCGTGCTCGGCGTGGTCCTGCTGACCCAGGGCGGCGGCTTCACCCGGCCGAGCACCGGCGACCTGCTGATGCTGCTCGCCGCGCTGGCCCGCACGCTGCACGTGCTCGCCATGTCCCGGATCAGGGCCGTCCAGGGTGCCGGCGCGCTGCCGCTCACCACGGTCCAGCTCGGCGCGTCCGTCGCCGTGTTCGCCCTCCTGTCCGCCGTCTCCGGCGGGCCCGCGCCCTGGACGGCCGCGGCGGACTTCGGCCCGCGGGACTGGGCGGGGCTGGTGTTCCTGTCGGTGCTGTGCACGGTGTTCGCCTTCTTCGTCCAGATGTGGGCGGTCCGCCGTACCTCCCCGTCCCGGGTCGGTCTGCTGCTCGGCACCGAGCCCCTGTGGGCCGCCGCCGTCGGTATCGCGCTCGGCGGGGAACGGCTCGGGGCGCCGGGGCTCGTCGGGGGCGCGCTGGTGCTTGTGGGGACGGCGTGGGGACGCCGGGCGGCAGGTTAACTTCACGAAAACTCATCGGACTTGACAGGAAAATCTTCAACTTTGTCGTTGACATGCCAACGTCTACGCGCGTCATCATGACGGCATGAGATTCCCCCCACGCGCCACTCGTGCCGGCGCCGCAGCCGCACTCCTGTCCGCCCTCCTCGTGGGCGGCACCGTCTCCGCCACCACGGCGGTCGCCGCCCCCAGGACGGCCGTCGCCGCCGCGTCGGTCGGCAGCATCTGCTACGGCGACCTGCCCTCGCAGGCCCACCACACCCTGGACCTGATCGACCAGGGCGGGCCCTTCCCCTACTCGCAGGACGGCACCGTCTTCACGAACAAGGAAGGCGTCCTGCCCAGCCAGCAGTCCGGCTACTACCACGAGTACACGGTGGTCACCCCGGGCTCCCCGACGCGCGGTGCCCGGCGCGTCGTCACCGGCGAGGAGTCCCAGGAGGACTACTACACCTCCGACCACTACGCCACGTTCGACCTGATCGACTTCGGCTGCTGAACCGAACGGTCACGTCCGGGCCGACGGTGTGACCGGGGCTTCCCGGACGTGTTCACGGCCACGACGCCCGCCCCGCGGCCATGCCCCCGCGCATCCGCCACGGGGCGGGCGTCGTGGCGCCGCACGGCCGCCCCACCCCGGTGTCACACCGCCGAAAGTCCACAAGCGTGCGACTTTGGTCGGCGATCCCGTGTACGGCACGGCCCGGCGGCCGATCACTGCGTAGATTTGCCGACCGTGAGCAAGGACGAGGCGATACGGGTGACACAGGGGTTCGCGGGCCGCCGCTGGCTGTTCCCCTCGGCCCTGGTGTACGAACTGGACCCGGACGCCCGCGCGTCCGGCCGGCGGCCGCGGCGCACCGCGCGCGACTGGGTCGTCGACTTCTCCTGCTTCCTGCTGGCCGCCGTCATGGCTGTGGCGGCGGCCCAGTCCGTGCCCGACGAACCCGGCCTGCCGCACTCCCTCGCCGCCCTCGACCAGGCGCTCGGCGCCGTCGCCTGCGCGGCGGTCTGGGTGCGGCGCCGGTGGCCGGTCGGGCTCGCCGCCGCGATGGTCCCGGTCGACCTGCTGTCGAACACCTCGGGCGGCGTGGCGATGGTCGCCCTGTTCACGCTCGCCGTGCACCGCCCCTTCCGCTACGTGGCCTGGATCGGCGGCGTCGACCTCGCGCTGATCCCGCTCTTCTCCTGGCTGCGGCCCGACCCCGACCTGTCCTACGCCGGAACCGTCGTCTTCACCACGCTGCTCACCGTGTCGGTCATCGGCTGGGGCATGTTCGTCCGCTCCAAGCGGATGCTGATGCTGAGCCTCAGGGACCGGGCCCACCGGGCGGAGACCGAGGCACGGCTGCGCGCCGAGCAGGCCCAGCGCCTGGCCCGCGAGGCCATCGCCCGCGAGATGCACGACGTCCTCGCCCACCGGCTCACCCTGCTCAGCGTGCACGCGGGCGCCCTGGAGTTCCGGCCGGACGCGCCGCGCGAGGAGATCACCCGGGCCGCCGGAGTGATCCGGGAGAGCGCCCACGAGGCGCTGCAGGATCTGCGGGAGATCATCGGGGTGCTGCGGGCCGGCGAGTCCGAGGAGACGGCCGGCGAGCGGCGCCCGACGCTGGCCGCGCTGGACGCCCTCGTCGCCGAGTGCCGCGAGGCGGGCATGAAGGTCACCCTGGACCACCGCGTCGCCGATCCGGCCGCCGTCCCCGCCTCCGTCGGCCGCACCGCCTACCGCATCGCCCAGGAGGCCCTGACCAACGCCCGCAAGCACGCCCCCGGCGCCGAGGTCACCCTGAGTCTCGCCGGCACGCCCGGCGACGGCCTCACCCTCGCCGTCACCAACCCGCCGCCCACCACCGAGCCCGCCCCGGTCCCCGGCTCCGGCCAGGGCCTGATCGGCCTCACCGAACGCGCGAGCCTGACCGGCGGCCGGCTGGAGCACGGCAGCACGGCCGACGGGGGGTTCGCGGTACGGGCCTGGCTGCCGTGGGCCCACACCGGGCCGACGGCCTGACGATGCCGTCGTACCCCGGCAGGGCCCCCGCCCGCCACCCGCACCGTGATTACGTAAGGTCCATGACACCGATCAGACTCCTCCTCGTCGACGACGACCCGCTCGTACGCGCCGGACTGGCCCTGATGATCGGCGGGGCCGGGGACATCGAGATCGTCGGGGAGGCCGCGGACGGCGCCCAGGCCGAGGAACTCGTCGTGCGCACCCGGCCGGACGTCGTCCTCATGGACCTGCGGATGCCGTCGGTGGACGGGCTCACCGCCACCGAGCGGCTGCGCGCACGGGCCGACGCCCCGCAGGTCGTGGTGCTCACCACCTTCCACGCCGACGAACAGGTACTGCACGCCCTGCGCGCCGGCGCCGCCGGATTCGTCCTGAAGGACACCCCGCCCGCCGAGATCGTCGACGCGGTGCGCCGGGTCGCGGCCGGCGACCCCGTCCTGTCGCCCGCCGTCACCCGGCAGCTGATGCGGCACGCGGCCGGCGGCGCCGCCGACGCACGCCAGGCACGCGCCCGCGCGCGGCTCGCCGCCCTCAACGACCGAGAACGCGAGGTCGCCGTCGCCGTCGGCCGCGGCCTCGCCAACGCCCGGATCGCCACCGAACTGTTCATGAGCGTGGCCACCGTCAAGACACACGTCTCCCGCATCCTCGCCAAACTCGGCCTCGACAACCGTGTGCAGATCGCGCTGCTCGCCTATGACGCCGGACTCCTCGAGGAGGACGGGCACTAAGCCCGTGCGCCGCCCGTTGTCCCTGTACCGGGAGGCACCCGGTGAGCCTCGGGGGAGTCCGGAAGGGGAGCGATGGACAGGCAACAGGTGGTCGATCTGAGGGAGTTCGGGGACGCCCTGCGCACGGACCCTCATCCGGTGTACGCCCGGCTGCGCGAGCAGGGCCCCGTCCACCGCGTCCGGCTGCCGGACTGGGAGGACCCGGCCTGGCTGGTCGTCGGGTACGAGGAGGCGCGGACCGCCCTCGCCGACACCCGGCTGGCCAAGGACACCGCCAAGATCGGCGTGACCGTCATGGACCAGGAGATGATCGGCCAGCACCTGCTGGCCACCGATCCGCCCCAGCACACCCGCCTGCGCGGCCTGGTCACGCGCGCGTTCACGATGCGCCGGGTGGAACAGCTGCGCCCGCGGATCCAGCAGATCACCGACGAACTGCTGGACGAGATGCTCCCGGCCGGCCGCGCCGACCTCATCGCCTCCCTCGCCTACCCGCTGCCCATCACCGTCATCTGTGAACTCCTCGGCGTCCCGGACATGGATCGCGAGGAGTTCCGCAAGACGTCCACGGAGGTGGTCGCGCCGACCAACGAGCAGACGGCGTACGACGCGGTCGTCAGCCTCGGCGCGTACCTCACCGAGCTGATCGAGGACAAGCGCCGCTCCGGCTCCGCCGACGACCTGCTCAGCGATCTGATCCGCACCACCGCCGAGGACGGCGACCGGCTCTCCGCGCAGGAACTGCGCGGCATGGCCTTCCTGCTGCTGATCGCCGGCCACGAGACCACCGTCAACCTCATCGGCAACGGCGTCCACGCCCTCCTGACCCACCCCGGCCAACTCGCCGCCCTGCGCGCCGACATGAGCCTCCTGGACGGCGCCGTCGAGGAGATGCTGCGCTACGAGGGCCCGGTGCACAGCGCCACCTACCGGTTCGCCGCCGAGCCCCTGGAGATCGCCGGTACGGCCATCGAGCGGGGCGCGCATGTGGTGATCAGCCTGACCGCCGCCCAGCGCGACGGCGAGCGCTACGACGACCCGCACCGCTTCGACATCCGCCGCGACACCCGCGGCCACCTCGCCTTCGGCCACGGCATCCACTACTGCCTGGGCGCACCCCTGGCCCGCCTGGAGGGCCGCACGGCCATCGGCACCCTCCTCCGCCGCGCCCCCGGCCTCGCCCTGGACGGCGACCCGGGCGAGTGGCTCCCGGGCCTGCTGATGAGAGGCGTACGCAGCCTGCCGGTGCGCTGGTAGTTCCCCAGGGCCGACACCCTGCCCGGCCGAGCCGCCGGTGCCGGCGGCTCGGCGGGAAGTCGTGGTCGTACCGGTGTGGCTGTGGGCAGTCGTGCCGCCGGGGCGGCACGGGTGGGCGCGGCGGCACCCTCGGCGCCGGTGAGCGGCCCGGCCCCCGGTCGGCCCCGGCCGACGGTCCGCCGGAGCCGCCGCCCGCCGTACCGCAGCCGTACCGACCCCGCTACGACGCCCGCACCCGGTCCGGGATGTCGGTGAGGGGCACCGGGCGCCGCTCCCGTCGGGAGACCTCGCAGGCCTCGGCGATCCGCAGGGCCTGCAGCGCCTCGTGGCCGTCGCACGGGTTGGTGCGCTCGCCGCGGATCACGTCCACGAAGGCGTTCAGTTCCGCCTCGTACGCGGGCCCGAACCGCTCCAGGAACCCCGTCCACGGCTTGTCCGCGGGCGGCGGCCCGGTCGGTTCGGTGGAGGCGAGCGGCGTACGGTCGTCCAGGCCCACCACGACCGTGTCCCGTTCCCCGGCCAGTTCCATGCGCACGTCGTAGCCCGCGCCGTTCAGCCGGGTCGCCGTCGCCGTGGCGAGCGTGCCGTCGTCCAGCGTGAGCAGCACCGCGCCCGTACCGACGTCACCGGCCTCGCGGAACAGCGGGAGACCGCCGTCGGAGCCGGTGGCGTACACCTCGGCCACCTCACGGCCCGTCACCCAGCGCAGCACGTCGAAGTCGTGGATCAGCGTGTCCCGGAACAGCCCGCCGGACAGCGGCAGCCACTCGGGCGGGGGAGGGGACTGGTCGCAGGTCATCGCGCGCACGGTGTGCAGCCGGCCGAGCCGTCCTGAGCCCACGGCCTCGCGGGCACCGGCGTATCCCGCGTCGAAGCGCCGCTGGAACCCCATCTGCAGGACCGTTCCGGCCGTCTCCACCTCGGCGAGCGCCTGCAGGGTGCCCGGCAGGTCGAGCGCGATCGGCTTCTCGCAGAAGACCGGCAGCCCCGACCGGGCCGCCCGGCCGATCAGTTCGGCATGGGCCGGCGTCGCCGTGGTGATCACCACCGCGTCCACGCCCCATGTGAAGATCTCGTCCACGCCCGGCGCCGCCGTCTCGCCCAGCCGGTGCGCCAGCGCCTGCGCCCGCACCGGATCCGCGTCCGTGAGGATCAGCGAACCGACCTCGCGGTGACGGCTGAGCGTTCTCGCGTGAAGGGTGCCGATGCGGCCCGTACCGATGACCCCGATGCGCATGGGAACAAAGTGAGGGCGGACCCCGTACCCTGTCAATGCGTATGTCCGGACAATCGGACTACACAACTTCCCGTCAACCGATCACGGGACTACGCTCGAGCCCGTGCCGAAACCAGATGTGGACCCGACCGTGTCGCTCGACCTCCGTGTGGACCGTAGCTCCCCGGTGCCGTTGTACTTCCAGCTCTCCCAGCAGCTGGAGGCCGCCATCGAGCACGGCAGCCTCACCCCCGGCAGCCTGCTGGGCAACGAGATCGAGCTGGCCGCACGGCTCGGCCTGTCCCGGCCGACCGTCCGCCAGGCCATCCAGTCCCTCGTCGACAAGGGGCTCCTCGTGCGCCGCCGCGGTGTCGGTACGCAGGTGGTGCACAGCCAGGTCAAGCGCCCGCTGGAGCTGAGCAGCCTCTACGACGACCTGGAGGCGGCCGGTCAGCGCCCCGCGACCAGGGTGCTGGTCAACACCGTCCTGCCGGCCTCCGCCGCCGTCGCCGCCGCGCTCGGCATCCCCGAGGGCAGCGACGTGCATCGCGTCGAGCGGCTGCGCCTCGCGCACGGCGAGCCGATGGCGTACCTGGTCAACCACCTCCCGCCCGGCCTGCTCGACCTGGACACCGGCCAGCTGGAGGCCACCGGCCTGTACCGGCTGATGCGCTCCGCGGGGATCACCCTGCACAGCGCCCGCCAGTCCATCGGGGCGCGCGGGGCCACGGCCGCCGAGGCCGAGCGGCTCGGCGAGGCCGAGGGGGCCCCGCTGCTCACCATGCAGCGCACCACCTTCGACGACACCGGCCGCGCGGTCGAGTTCGGCGACCACACCTACCGTCCGACGCGCTACTCCTTCGAGTTCCAGCTGCTCGTCCGGCCCTGACGGGGTAGTGCCGAGGCAAGCCCAAAAGCCGCCAGTTCTTGATCTCGAAGCGCGGACGTTTCGGTGGATCGCGTCTGCCGCCACGGACTGGGCACCGTCGGAACGCCGACGGACGACGTCTGGCTCATGCTGCGGCGTAGGCGGCGAGTGAAGGCTCCAACAGGCGGAAGGCGCTGTCCGCCTCAGCGATGACGGTGGCGGAGATCCTGGCGTTGTCCTGGCCGGTGAGGGTGAGTTCCTGGATGCGCTGGAACAGGGTGCGGTGCACGGCACCGAGCAGGGCGGCGGCGGTGCGGGGGGTGATGTCGCCGCGCGGTGTGCCGGTGGCGTCGGCCAAGGCGTCGGCCAAGGCGGCCTCTCGCAGGTCGTGCAGGTCGCGCAGTCGAGCGGAGAGGGTGGGGCTGTCGGCGATCATGCGGGCGAAGTCGGGGCCGGAGAACCCGGCGACCGGGTCGGCGTCCGCGGCCGCGTCGGTGAAGGCGCGACGCAGGGCCGACAGGGCCGACTCGCCGGCCTGACGGCCGGTCACCGTACCGGCCAGGGAGGCGATGAAGGCGTCCTGGTGGTCCAGAGCCAGATCCTCCTTGCGCGGGAAGTAGTTGGTCACGGTCTTCTTCGCCACCCGCGCGGCGGCAGCGATCTCGGCAATGGTGGTCCGCTCGAAACCCTGGGCGAGGAACAAGCCGGTGGCGACGTCGGAGATGAGCTGCCGGGTCTCCTGCTTCTTGGATTCCCGCAGGCCGGTAGGGGGTGCGGACGAGGTGGCGGCAGTAGTCATGGAGCAATTTTACCCTCGTAGCATTTTTATGTTGACGCCCTCAGGGGGCGAGTCTAAATTTATGTCCGTCGTAAGTTTCCTATGGGGCGACGAACGGATGCGCCCATGCTCGAGTCCCGTCCTGTCGCCCTTCGGATCGCACCCGTCAAGATCGGCCCGGCCCTGACCGGGCGGGACAACCGCGCCCCGGCTCCACTCACCCGGCACCCGTACCTCCGTCTCCCGGAAACCACTGAGGAGAATCCCCTTGCAGATCACTGCGTCCACCGTCTCGCTCACCGTCGACGACGTCGCCGCGTCCCAGCGGTTCTTCACCGCCCACCTCGGCTACGTCGAGCAGGCCGCTGCCGAGGGATTCGCCTCCCTGTCGCGCGGTGACGCCGCGATGGACATCGTCCTGCTCGCACGTGGCATTGCAGTGCTGCCGGCCGACCAGCGTGATCAGCACGCCTCCGGCCTGATCCTCGCCTTCACCACCACCGGCATCGAGATCGAGGAGAAGCGGCTGCGCGCCGAGGGTGTCGAGATCACCATGCCGCTGCGCGAGGAGCCCTGGGGCGAGCGCCTTTTCCAGGTCACCGACCCCAACGGCGTGATCGTCCAGTTCGTCGAGTGGGTCACCCCGTCCGCCCCCGAGAACGCCTGAGGTCCCACCGCGTCAGGCCACATCCGGGCCATGCCCCGGCAACGCCCGGCCCGGACCGTGTGCGCCGTCGACATCCCGCAACCCCGCCGTGGGTGAGTACACCTCCTACGACGCCCCGTACGGCGCCGCGGAATTCGAGCACCGCAACGTCCTCTACGGCCACGGGTCAGAGCGCCTCGTCATCGGCAAGTACGGCGCGATCGCCTCGTCGGCGGCAACCCGGCCAGACCGATCCGGCAGCGCTTCGACGACGCCGGTATCGAGCGGCTGCTGCGCGCCGCGTGGTGGGACTGGCCCGCCGAGCTGGTCACCGCACACGCCCGCACCATCGTGGCCGGAACCCCGGTCGGCATCGAACGCATCGCCACCGAGCACGGATTGGGAAAGCCCCATTGAGTCATGTGATCCAGGTATCCGTCGAAGAGCACGCGGTGGCCGACAGCGCGGCCGGACCCTACGCCCTCACCACGGGACCGGACGGCGCGCTGTGGTTCACCCTCGTCCACAGCGGCCGGATCGGCCGGCTCGTCCCCGGCGGGGAGCCGACGAGCCACCGGCTCGACCCCACCTGCGGGCCGACCGTCATCACACCCGGGCCCGACGGCGCGCTGTGGTTCACCGAGTACCGGGCGGACCGGATCGGGCGGATCACCACAGACGGCATCATCGACGAATTCGGCGTGCCCACCCCCGGCTGCGGACCGTTCGGCATCGCGGCGGGACCCGACGGTGCGCTGTGGTTCACCAAGACCGCCGCCGACCGTATCGGCCGTATCACCGTCGACGGCCACATCACCGAGTTCCCGCTCCCGGTCACGGGTGCGTTCCCCTCCGCGATCACCGCCGGTGACGACGGGATGTGGTTCACCCTCAACCAGGCGAACGCCATCGGGCGGATCGACATGGACGGTGCGGTCACCCTCCATCCCCTGTCGACGGAGGCGGCAGCACCGGTGGGGATCGCCGCAGGCCGCGACGGAGCGCTGTGGTTCACCGAGATCGCCGCCGGGCAGATCGGACGGATCACTCCCGACGGGCAGATCACCGAGTTCCCGCTGCCCGGCCGCACCGCCCGACCGCACGCCGTCACCGTCGACGATGACGGCACCGCATGGTTCACCGAATGGGGCGGCAACCGCGTCGGCACGATCACCCCCGACGGCTCAGTCACCGTCCACGACCTGCCCACCCCCCACTCCGAACCACACGGCATCACCGTCGGTCCCGACGGCGCCCTGTGGACCGCGCTGGAGATCGGCGTACTCGCCCGCATCGCTCCAGCGGACAGCACCGCCTGACCAGGCTGCCCCCTCACACCCCGTCAGAAGTGGTCGCCCGTACGGTGGCCGGGGAGGAACCCAGCACCGACGACCTTCGGCCGAACGGGTGACGGCGGCGACCACGCAGGGCACCGAGATCAAGAACTGGCGGCTTTCGGGCTTACCCCGGCGCTACCCCCTGACGGCACCCAGCGGTTCGTCGCAATGTCCGGACAAGCGGACGGGTGGGTGCTCCCTGCTGTGTCACGAGTGTTACCCGTGTTCGATACTGGAGCGTTTGGGGCTGCCGAGGCGATCGGCAGTCCCTCTCGTCCGTCGGAGCAACAACACAGCAAGAAGGGGCACTGCCTCGTGGCACGGTTTCGGACCTGGGCGGTCATCGCGCTGACAGGGGCACTGTCGTTGTCCCTGGGGGCGTGCAGCAGCACCGGAGGCAAGCGGGCCGAGGACGCCCGCAAGGCCGCCGCGGCCCAGGGGAGGGCGGCGGTGAACACCCCGCGCTGGACCTTCGCGATGATCACCCACTCGGGAGACGGCGACACCTTCTGGGACATCGTGCAGAGCGGCGCCAAGCAGGCCGCCGTCAAGGACAACATCGACTTCCTGTACTCGCACGACGACGAGGCCCAGCAGCAGGCGCAGCTGGTGGACGCGGCGGTCGACAAGAAGGTCGACGGCATCATCGTCACCCTCGCGAAGCCGGACGCCATGAAGGCCGCCGTGGCCCGCGCCGAGAAGGCCGGCATACCGGTGATCACGGTGAACTCCGGCTCCGAGGAGTCCAAGGCCTTCGGCGCCCTCACCCACATCGGCCAGGACGAGACGATCGCCGGCGAGGCCGTCGGCGACGAACTGAACAGGCGCGGGAAGAAGAAGGCCCTGTGCGTGCTGCACGAGCAGGGCAACGTCGGCCACGAACAGCGCTGCGACGGCATCGCCAAGACCTTCCGCGGCACGCTGCAGAAGCTCTACGTCAACGGCACCAACATGCCCGACGTCCAGTCCGCCGTCGAGGCCAAGCTGCAGGCCGACGGCTCCATCGACGCCGTCGTCACCCTCGGAGCCCCGTACGCCGACACCGCCGTGAAGGCGAAGGGCGACGCCGGCAGCAAGGCGGAGATCGACACCTTCGACCTCAACGCCAAGGTCGCGGCCTCGCTGAAGGGCGGCACCCTCGGCTTCGCCGTGGACCAGCAGCCGTACCTCCAGGGCTACGAGGCGGTCGACCTGCTGTGGGCCTACAAGTACAACGGCGACGTCCTCGGCGGCGGCAAGCCGGTCCTGACCGGCCCGCAGATCATCACCAAGGACCAGGCCTCCGCGCTGGCCGAGTACACCGAGCGGGGCACCCGATGACCGCGACCACCGAACCGGCCGGTGCGGAACAGGCGACCGGCGAGACGGCCGACGAAAGGATTCTGCGGACCTCGCCGCTGCGGAAGCTGCTCTCCCGCCCGGAACTGGGCTCGGTCGTCGGCGCGCTCGCCGTCTTCGTCTTCTTCGCCGGCGCCGCCGACGGATTCCTGCGCGCCTCCAGCCTCAGCACCGTCCTGTACGCCTCCTCGACCATCGGCATCATGGCCGTACCCGTGGCGCTGCTGATGATCGGCGGCGAGTTCGACCTGTCGGCCGGTGTCCTGGTGACGTCCTCCGCGCTGATCTCCTCGATGTTCAGCTACCAGATGACGGCGAACACCTGGGTCGGCGTCGGTGTCTCGCTCCTGGTCACCCTGGCCGTCGGCGCCTTCAACGGCTTCATGCTGACCCGCACCAAGCTGCCCAGCTTCATCGTCACGCTGGGCACCTTCCTGATGCTGACCGGCATCAACCTGGGCTTCACCAAGCTGATCGACGGCACGGTGTCGACGAAGACCATCGGGGACATGGAGGGCTTCCCCTCCGCCCACGCGGTCTTCGCCTCGACGCTCACGATCGGCGGGGTCGACGTCAAGGTCACGATCCTGTGGTGGCTCGGCCTCGTGGCGGTGGCCTCCTGGATCCTGCTGCGCACCCGTGCCGGCAACTGGATCTTCGCCGTCGGCGGCAACCAGGACGCGGCCCGCGCGGTCGGCGTCCCGGTCGCCAGGACCAAGATCGGCCTCTACATGGGCGTGGCGTTCGGCGCCTGGATCTCCGGCCAGCACCTGCTCTTCTCCTTCGACGCCGTCCAGTCCGGCGAGGGCGTCGGCAACGAGCTGATCTACATCATCGCGGCCGTGATCGGCGGCTGCCTGATCACCGGTGGCTACGGCAGCGCGATCGGCTCCGCCGTGGGCGCCCTCCTGTTCGGCATGACCAGCAAGGGCATCGTCTTCGCCGAGTGGAATCCCGACTGGTTCAAGTTCTTCCTCGGAGCGATGCTGCTCCTCGCGACCCTGCTCAACGCCTGGGTCAAGAAGCGCGCGGAGGTCAACAAGTGACACTGGTCGAGCTGGCCGACGTCAGCAAGCACTACGGCACCGTCCGCGCCCTCGAAGGCGTTTCGCTGGAGGTCCACCCCGGCGAGATCACCTGCGTCCTCGGCGACAACGGAGCCGGCAAGTCCACCCTGATCAAGATCGTCGCGGGTCTGCACCGGCACGACGGCGGCACCCTGAGCATCGAGGGCGAGGAAACGACCCTCTCCTCGCCGCGCGAGGCCCTGGACCGCGGCATCGCCACGGTCTACCAGGACCTGGCGGTGGTCCCCCTCATGCCGGTCTGGCGCAATTTCTTCCTCGGCTCCGAGCCCCGTAAGGGCAAGGGCCCCTTCAAGCGCCTGGACACCGACCTCATGCGCCGCACCACCCGCGAGGCACTGCTGCGGATGGGCATCGACCTGAGGGACGTCGACCAGCCCATCGGCACCCTCTCCGGCGGCGAACGCCAGTGCGTGGCGATCGCCCGCGCGGTCCACTTCGGGGCGAAGGTCCTGGTTCTGGACGAGCCGACGGCGGCACTGGGGGTGAAGCAGTCCGGTGTGGTCCTGAAATATGTGGCCGCGGCACGCGACGAGGGCCTGGGCGTTGTCTTGATCACCCACAACCCGCACCACGCGTACCTGGTGGGGGACAGGTTCGTGCTGCTGCGGAGGGGCACGATGGTGGGGAATTACACACGGGACGAGATCACGCTGGACGAGCTGACCCAGCAGATGGCGGGAGGGTCCGACCTGGACGCTCTACGCCATGAACTGCAGCGTGGTTGAGGGGCGCGGCGAACTGCGCGACAAGCCACACCGCACCCGCGGTCGGCGACGCTCGCGCACCCCCCTCTCCTGTCCCGTACGCAACCCGTACCGGCGGTGAGGCAGAATCGACGAACGATGAGCACCTACCGCGACCTCACCGCCCCCATCGGCTCCCGCCGAGCTCCCGTCCTGCGCACCGTGGGCACCAGGGAACGCCGGTCACACCTGACCGCCCCCCGGGTCCCCACCGTCGGCATCGACATCGGCGGCACCAAGGTCATGGCGGGCGTCGTGGACGCCGACGGCAACATCCTGGAGAAGCTCCGCACGGAGACCCCGGACAAGTCCAAGAGCCCCAAGGTCGTCGAGGACACCATCGCCGAACTGGTCCTGGACCTGTCCGACCGGCACGACGTGCACGCGGTCGGCATCGGCGCCGCCGGCTGGGTCGACGCGGACCGCAACCGCGTGCTGTTCGCCCCCCACCTGTCGTGGCGCAACGAACCGCTGCGCGACCGCCTGAGCGGGCGCCTCTCCGTGCCGGTCCTCGTGGACAACGACGCCAACACCGCGGCCTGGGCGGAGTGGCGCTTCGGCGCCGGGCGCGGCGAGGACCACCTCGTCATGATCACCCTCGGCACCGGTATCGGCGGCGCCATCCTGGAGGACGGCCAGGTCAAGCGGGGCAAGTTCGGCGTCGCCGGTGAGTTCGGCCATATGCAGGTCGTCCCCGGGGGGCACCGCTGCCCGTGCGGCAACCGCGGCTGCTGGGAGCAGTACAGCTCCGGCAACGCGCTCGTCCGCGAGGCCAAGGAGCTGGCGGCGGCCGACTCGCCGGTGGCCTACGGGATCATCGAGCACGTCAAGGGCAACATCGACGACATCACCGGCCCGATGATCACCGAGCTGGCCCGCGAGGGCGACGCCATGTGCGTGGAGCTGCTCCAGGACATCGGCCAGTGGCTCGGCGTCGGCATCGCCAACCTGGCCGCCGCCCTCGACCCGTCCTGCTTCGTCATCGGCGGCGGCGTCTCGGCCGCCGACGACCTGCTCATCGGCCCGGCCCGGGACGCCTTCAAGCGCCACCTCACCGGCCGCGGCTACCGCCCCGAGGCCCGCATCACCCGCGCCCAGCTCGGCCCGGAGGCCGGCATGGTCGGCGCCGCCGACCTGGCCCGGCTGGTCGCCCGCCGGTTCCGCCGGGCCAAGCGCCGCCGGGTGGAACGGTACGAGCGCTACGAGCGGTACGCCCAGGCCCGCCGCGACCGGGACACCGCATGAGCGCGTCGCTGCCCCGCCAGGCCGCCGCGCCGGACCAGCCGCACCGCCTTGCCGAGACCTCCCGGCACAAGGCCAGGCGCCGCGTGCTCACCCTGCTGATCATCGGCCTGCTGATCGGCGTGCCCGCGCGCTACCTGGTGATCTCCGCCAACCTGAGCCGCGACAGCGGCAAGGACAAGGAGGCGAAGTACTCGGCGACCGGCCTGACCCCGGGCTGGCCGTCGAAGGTGCAGATCCGCCTCTACCAGGTGCCCGTCCCGCACCCGGCCGACCAGATCGCCTCCTACGAGACGAACAACTGGAAGACCAGCCGGCTCTACACGCAGTTCCGCACCAACTCCGCCGGCCTGGACAGCTTCCTGCAGACCATGGGCACACGCCGGGACCGGCTGAAGAAGGGCGACATCGCCATCGGCACCCGCGACCAGAAGGTCAGCGGCTGGCACTTCACCGGAACCGGCCCCTGGTGGGGACTGACCCACGGGCAGAAGAACCCGGCGCCGACCCAGGACGTGGTCGTGAACCTGTCCGACCCGAAGAACCCGATGGTCTACGTCGTCTCGCGCACGGTGCCGTGAGTACCGGCCCCGGCCGGTCCCCGGGGCCGATTGTCAGACCCCGCCCGTAGAGTCGAAGACGTCTGATCCGACACACGGGCGGGAGGTGGCAGGACGTATGAGCGGTGGCACGGCCGCGGTGGCCGAGCGCACGGGAGGTACCGGCCCGGCCGGGGACCCGGTCCCGGTGCGCCTCGCCTCCGTCTACCTGCCCGCACCCCTTCCGCGCGAGGGCCGCATCGCCTTCTGGGACCCCGACGGCGGCCGGGTCGAGGGCGACACCGCCGACCTCACGGTCGTACGACGCCATGGTGCCGGTGTGCGCCGCCGGCAGGTGCCCGCGCTGTCCCTGCCGCTCACCGAGGCCCTGCCGGTGCTGGTCCGGGCCCGCCGCGACCCGGCCGCGCATCCGGCCACGGCCTGCTGGGGCGCCGCCGCCCTGCACGCGCTGCGGCTGGTCGCGCGCGGCCGCCTGCTGCCCGGCCTGACCCCGGAGGGGCACGACGCCTGGCGGGCCGGCCCGCTGGAACCCGACGACATCGCCCACGCCCGCGCGATCGCCGCGGCCCTTCCCCCCGAGGGCCACGCGGTCCCCCTCCCGGACCCCGGCCCGCTGCGGCTGCCCGAGCCGGAGGCCCTGGTCCGCCACTTCCTGGACGCGGTCGCCGACACCCTGCCCCGCACCCCGGCCGCCCCGTTCACCTGCGGCCGGCCCTTCGCCGCCCGGGAGCCGGTGGCGCTGCCGCAGGCCCATGAGTGGGCGGCCGAGGTCGCCGCAGGCATGGACGCGGGCGTGCGGATCTCGCTGCGCCTGGACCTGTCGGCGTACGACGTCTTCGACGCCGCCGCGACACCGGCTCGGAGTGCCGGGCGGGCGACCGACCTGAGGAACGCCGGCGCCGCCGTCGTGCAGGTGCACAGCCTCGCCGACCCCACCCTGGTGGCCGACGCGGCGGCGCTGTGGGCGGGGGAGGCCGACACGGCGTTCGGGCCCCGTGCGCGTGTGGACGCCGCCCTCGCCGTGCGGCGCGCCGCACGCGTGTGGCCGCCCCTGGACCGGCTCGCCGAACAGGAAGCGCCCGACGTCCTCGCCCTGTCGGAGGACGAACTCGGCGAACTGCTCGGCGTGGCGGCCCCCCGGCTGGCCGCCGCCGGGGTCGCCGTGCACTGGCCGCGGGACCTCGCCCGCGACCTCACGGCCACCGCCGTGGTCCGCCCCGCGCCCGGCTCGGCGACCGACGGCACCGGCTTCTTCGAGAGCGAGGACCTGCTCCGGTTCCGCTGGCAGCTGGCCCTGGGAGGCGACCCGCTCAGCGAGGCCGAGATGGACTCCCTCGCCGAGACCCACCGTCCGGTCGTACGGCTGCGGGACCGCTGGGTGCTGGTCGACCCGGCCCTCGTCCGCAAGGCCCGCAAGCGCGAACTGGGCCTGCTCGACCCGGTCGACGCGCTGTCCGTCGCGCTCACCGGCACCGCCGACGTCGACGGCGAGACCGTCGAGGCCGTCCCGGTCGGCGCCCTGGCCACCCTCCGCGACCGGCTCACCGCGGGCCTGCGCCCCGCCGACCCGCCCGCGGGCCTCGCCGCCACCCTCCGTGACTACCAACTGCGCGGTCTGGCCTGGCTGGACCTCATGACCTCCCTCGGCCTGGGCGGCTGCCTCGCCGACGACATGGGCCTCGGCAAGACCGTCACCCTCATCGCCCTGCACCTGAAGCGCGCCCGCCCCGAACCGACCCTCGTGGTCTGCCCGGCCTCCCTGCTCGGCAACTGGCAGCGGGAGATCACCCGGTTCGCGCCCGGCGTGCCCGTCCGCCGCTTCCACGGCCCCGACCGCACCCTGGACGGACTGGAGAGCGGCTTCGTCCTCACCACGTACGGCACCATGCGCTCCACCGCGGCCCGCCTGGCCGAACAGCCCTGGGGCATGGTCGTCGCCGACGAGGCCCAGCACGTGAAGAACCCGTACTCCGCGACCGCCAAGGCTCTGCGCACCATCCCGGCCCCCGCGCGCGTGGCGCTGACCGGCACCCCGGTCGAGAACAACCTCTCCGAACTGTGGGCCCTGCTCGACTGGACCACCCCCGGACTCCTCGGCCCCCTGAAGTCCTTCCGCGCCCGGCACGCGCGAGCGGTGGAGAACGGCGAGGACGAGGAGGCGGTCGAGCGCCTGGCCCGCCTGGTAAGGCCGTTCCTCCTGCGCCGCAAGAAGTCCGACCCCGGCATCGTCCCCGAACTCCCGCCCAAGACCGAGACGGACCACCCGGTGCCCCTCACCCGCGAACAGGCCGCGCTGTACGAGGCGGTGGTGCGCGAATCCATGCTGGCCATCGAGACGGCCGAGGGCATCGCCCGCCGGGGTCTGGTCCTGAAGCTGCTGGGCGCGCTGAAGCAGATCTGCGACCACCCGGCGCTGTACCTGAAGGAGGAGGCGCACGTCGGCCGGCCGGCCGCCCGCTCCGGCAAACTAGCCCTGCTGGACGAGCTGTTGGACACCCTGCTCGCCGAGGACGGCTCGGCGCTCGTCTTCACCCAGTACGTCGGCATGGCCCGCCTCATCACCGCCCACCTGTCCGCCCGCGCGATCCCCGTCGACCTCCTGCACGGCGGCACCCCGGTCCCGGAGCGCGAGCGCATGGTCGACCGCTTCCAGAACGGCGAGACCCCGGTCCTCGTGCTGTCCCTGAAGGCGGCGGGCACCGGCCTGAACCTCACCCGCGCGGGCCATGTCGTCCACTTCGACCGCTGGTGGAACCCGGCCGTCGAGGAACAGGCCACCGACCGCGCGTACCGCATCGGCCAGACCCAGCCCGTCCAGGTCCACCGCCTGGTCACCGAGGGCACGGTCGAGGACCGCATCGCCGAGATGCTCGCCGCCAAGCGTGCCCTGGCCGACGCCGTCCTCGGCTCCGGCGAGGCGGCCCTCACCGAACTGACCGACCGCGAGCTGTCCGACCTCGTCTCCCTGCGGAGGACCGCATGACAGCCCCCGCCCCCCGCCCCGGCGACGCCGCCCGCCGCGCCCTGCGGGCAGCACGGGAACGGGCCGAGGCCGAGCGCGCGGAGCGGGCCGCGACGGCACCGGGCGCGTCGTCGGCGGCAGTTCAGGACGGGCTGTGCGCGACTGAGGGACCGGGGCAGGCCGATCCGGGTGCGCCCGGGGGAGGGGGGCGACTCGGTCCGGGCGCCTCGGAGGGACCGGTCCAGCGCGGGTCGGGTGCGGCAGAGGGGGCGGCGGTGGAACTGGGTGAGAGGGGGCCTGAGGACGCGGTTGAGCGTGAGGAGAGGGCGTCCCAGAGGTCGGTTCCGCGTGCGTCCGAGGTGACCGGCGTGCGGCTTCGACGAGTCGAGGAGGCACCGGAGGGGACCGGTGATCGACCGGTAGGTGTTTCCGGGGCCGCCGGTGATCGTGCGGCGGGTGGTTCTGTGGCGGGCGTGGGGCGTGCGGCCGGTGGTTCTGGGGCGGTCGGTGAGCGTGCGGTGGGTGGTTCTGGGGCGGTCGGTGAGCGTGCGGTGGGTGGTTCTGGGGCGGGTGTGGTTGGTGCGGCCGGTGGTTCTGTGGCCGCTGGTGATCATGCGGCCTGTGGTTCTGGGGCGGTCGGTGAGCGTGCGGCCGGTGGTTTCGGGGCGGACGTGGAGCGTGCGGCGGGTGGTTCTGGTGCGGGTGTGGACCGTGCTGTCAGTGGCTCTGGGACAGCCGGTGATCGTGCGGCCGGTGGTTTCGGGGCTGCCGGTGATTGCGAGGTGGTCGTTGAGCGTGCCGTGGGCGGCTCCGAGGCAACCGTCCTCGGCGCGGTGGAGGCAGCGGATGCGCCGGCCGGGGTGGCGCCGGCAGGCTCCGCGGCCACCGGACCGAGGCCCGGCGACGCGGCCCGCGCGGCGCTCCGGGCCGCGGTGTCCGCGCGGCGGGGCGAACGCGAAACTCCGACGGCCGCCGTGCCCCCGAGCCGGGGAGACGAGGAGGCGCAGCCGGCCGCCGCTTCCCCCACCGCCGCCTCGGCACCGGCCGGCGCCGGCAGCCCGGGTCGGGACGACGCCCCGGACCGTGCCGGGGCGGTGCCGCGGGCCCGTTCCGAAGACCCGGCGGGCGGGCGCCCCGGCGACGTCGCTCGCGAGGCGCTGCGCGCGGCCCGGCAGGAGGCGCTGCGTGCGGGGGCGGACGAGGCCGCCCGACGCGGGACGCGGGTGGCGGAGCCGCGTACCGGATCCGTGTCCGGGCCGGACGCCGCCTCCCGGACCTCCCGGCTCAAGGCCGCCCAGGACATGCGGCATTACCTGGCGAACGCCTTCCGGATGCCCACGTGGTCCGAGACCCCGGAGGAGACGAACACCGCCGGAGCAGGAACCGGCGCCACCACCGACGGCGCGGAGCCGCGCCCGGAGCTCCCCCCGGCCGCGTCCCCGGACACGCCGTCCGCCACCTCCGCCGAGCCGCTGCCCACGCCCACCGAGCCGGCCACCCCGCACGCGCCCCCTGAGACGGCCGTCCCGCACCCCACCGTCCCCAGCCGCTCCGCCCCCGCATCCCCCCACATGCCGTCCACCATGGCCACCCCCCACCGCGACACCGAACTCCGCCGCACCTTCGCGGCGTTCGCGCCCCGCGAGCCGGGGGACGAGGAGGCGTCGTTCGCAGCGACCTGGTGGGGGAACGCCTGGGTCGAGGCGCTGGAGCGGGGTGCGCTGGATCCCAAGCGGCTGGCCCGCGGACGCGGGTACGCGGACCAGGGCCACGTGGACGCGATCACCGTCACCCCGGGGCTCGTACTGGCGTACGTGCGCGGGAGCCGCCCCCGGCCGTACCGGGTCCAGGTGCGGGTCCGCACCCTGGAGGACGAGGACTGGGCGCGGTTCCTGGACGCTGCCGCCGACCGGCCGGGCCACATCGCCGCCCTGCTCGACAAGGAGCTGCCCCACTCGCTCGCCGACTGTGGGGTCCCCTTGCTGCCCGGCCCCGGTGACCTCGTCCCGCGCTGCAGCTGCCCTGACTCCGGGCACCCCTGCAAGCACGCTGCGGCGCTCTGCTACCAGACGGCACGGCTGCTCGACGCCGACCCGTTCGTGCTGCTCCTGCTGCGCGGCCGGGGCGAGAAGAACCTGCTCGACGCGCTGTCCCGGCGCAGTGCGGCCCGCGCGGCCCGCGCCGCCCGGGAGAGGCAGTCCCTGCCCGGCGTACGGGCCACCGATGCCCTGGCCCCGCGAGCGCTCCCGCCGCTGCCACCGCCGTTGCCGGCACCCCCGCACCCCGAGCAGCCACCGGCGTATCCGGCGGCGGCCGGCGGTCCGGACCCCTTCGCGCTGGACCAGCTGGCGACCGACGCCGCCGCCCGCGCCCATGCGCTGCTCGGCACCGGACGCGACCCGGTGGGCGAGCTGACCCTGTGGCAGGACGCGGTGCGTCTGGCCGCCGCCCGCCCCGGTTCCGGCCTCACCGCGACCACCCGCACCCTGTACGCCGCGCTCGCCACGGCCGCGGGCCGTACCCCGGCCGACCTTGCGCGGGCCGTCGCCGCCTGGCGCCAGGGCGGGCCGGCGGGGCTGGCCGTACTGGAGGAGCCGTGGGATCCGCCGGCCGGCCGCTTCGACCGGGCCCGCCCGTTGCTGCTCGCCGCCGACCTGCCGGCGTTCCGTCCCTGGCGCAACCGCCTCACCCACCCGCGCGCCCATGTCCAGCTCCGCCTGGGCCACGACGGCCTGTGGTACGCCTACGAGTCGGAGCCCGGCCGGGACGACTGGTGGCCCCGGGGCACCCCGGACCTCGACCCCGTGGGAGCCCTGACGGGTCTCGGCACACCGGACGCCACCTGACCGGGGACCGGACCCGGCACGGCCGGATTCCGCCAGGCGCCCGGGGGGTCCGCCGCCTTGCCAAAACGGATCTTGTTCGTGAATGATCACGCCCGGCGGGGCGTGCTGAGCTGACGGTGGTCCGTGGTCCGTCTCACTGCCGCACACCCGCCTCACCGTGTGGCGACCGCTTTCATCAGCAGGAATTTCAGGGGGGAACCATGTCTGCTCAGGATGCCATGGGCACATCAAGAATGTCGGACGTGCGGGCGGCACAGGAAGAACGCCCGCAGCCGCCCGCCCGGTCCCGGGGCAGCGCCCTGGGTGGCTGGATCCTCACCATCGCGCTGAACGTGGCGGCACCGATCCTCACGTACAACGCCCTGCGTGATCACGGGTGGAGCGAGTTCGCCGCACTGCTGGCAAGCGGTGCCTGGCCGGTGCTCGACAGCGCCGTGCACCTCGCGTGGCGGCGCCGCCTCGACGAGTTCGCCGTCGTGACCCTGGTGTTCCTGGTCATCACGGCTGTCGTCTCACTCGTCGGCCCCCACTCGGCCGGGGCCCTCCTGGTCAAGGACTCGGCCGTTACCGGGCTCTTCGGCCTGCTGTGCCTGGCGACGCTGCCGGCGCCGCGACCGCTCATGTTCTACTTCGGCCGCAAGTTCGCCACCGACGGCACCGCCGCGAGTACCGCGTGGTGGAACGGCCTGTGGCAGTTCGAAGGGTTTCGCAGGACCACGCGGACGATGACGACGGTCTGGGGCGTGGCCTACTGCCTCGAGGCGGTGGTCCGCGTCGCGCTGGCCTTCGTGCTGAGCACGGACACCATGGTGACCCTCAGCCCGGTCCTGATCTACGGCGTCCTCGGCAGCCTCATCCTGTGGACGGTCACGTACGGCAAGCGGGCCCGGCGCAGAGGCGAGGAGCGCGCCGCCGCGGCCGCCGCCCAGGGCTGAGACCTGAGCCCTGTCGTCACACTCCCGTCTGCCCCGCGGCGCCATGCACGCTCCCCCACTGCCTCAAGGGCGTGGGAGGTGCCCCCACTCGCCGCACCGGGCGCGGACCCAAGTACATACGCGGGTCAGCACCCGGCACGGCGAGAGCACGCACCTGACGCCGCAGGGCCGCCCTCCGGGCGACGACGGGAGTGTGACGACAGGCCCTAGGCGTCCGTCAGCCGGGCCTCCTCCAGGTCCAGCGCGCGCTGCAGTCTGCGGCGGGTGGTGTCGCTGATGGCGTGGGCGTCGTAGAGCCGCTGGAGTTCCCCCGTCTCGACGACGATCAGGTCGCGCCGCAGCTGGCGGTAGACCAGGTCGGCGGACTCGGTGGCCGTGCCGTCGGTGCCGTCGCTCTCGGCGAGGCGGTCGCGGGCGTCGTCGAGGCGGGCGGTCAGACCGCGGCGCAGCCGGTCCAGAACGACGTCGGGTACGGCCTCCAGCTCCGCGAGCTCCTCCAGGCGCGCGAGGCCGGCGTGGGCGAGGTGGGAGCGGGCCCGGGCCTCCTCGCGCGCGGTGTGGGCGGGCTCCAGGGCGATGCCGGAGGCGCGCACGACCGGGGCGAGGGTGAAGCCCTGCCCGACCAGGGTGACGACGACGACCGAGGTGGTCAGGACCAGCACCAGCGGGCGGTCGGCGAGCGGGGTGCCGTTCCTGGCCACCTCGGGGATGGACAGGGCGGCGGCGAGCGGCATCACCCCGCGGGTGCCGGCCCAGGTGAGCACCATCGGCAGCCGCCAGTTCATCCGGCTGAAGCCGCCCTTGTGCTGCACCACCGCGGACAGCGGCGCCAGCCACAGCAGGCGTACGGCGATGAGCGTGGCGGCGACCGCGAGGGCGTACAGCGGCCACGACCGGTCGCCGTGGGCCAGGGCCCGCACCTGTGCGGGCAGCGCCAGCCCTATGAGGCTGAACACCACGCTTTCCAGCAGGAACACCACCGTGCCGTACACGGCGTGCAGCTGGAGCCGGATGCGGGCGTTGGTGAGCCGGTCCCCCCGGCCGCCCAGGATCACCCCGGCGACCACGCACGAGGTGACGCCGGAGGTGTGCGCGGCCTCCGCCAGCAGATAGGCGGCGTACGGGGTGGTCAGCGCGATCACCGTCTCCAGCACCGGGTCCTCGGTGCGGCGCCGGATCAGGGTGATCACCGCGGCCACCGCGGCCCCGATCACCGTGCCACCGCCGGCCAGCAGCAGGAACTGGCCGCCCGCCGCGCCCCAGTGCGCCGCCGTCGACGCCACCGCGACACCGGCCGCGACCCGGACCAGCACCAGCGAGGTCGCGTCGTTGAACAGGCTCTCCGCCTGCACCAGGACCTGTACCCGGGGCGGCAGGGCGAGCCGGCGGCCGAGCGCGGTGACCGCCACCGGGTCGGTGCTGGCCAGCACGGCCCCGAGGACGAACGCCATCCGCCACGACAGGGGAGTCAGGAACGCCGCCACCGCTCCTACGGCGGCGGCCGAGGCCAGGACCAGACCGATCGCGAGGATACCGACCGGTTTCCACACGGCCCGCAACTCCCGCCACGGCATGTCCTCGGCGCTCGCGTACAGCAGGGGCGGCAGCACCACGAGCCCGATGATCTGCGGGCTGATCTGTATCTGCGGGGTGCCCGGCAGCAGCGCCACGGCCAGGCCGGCGACCACCAGGAGGGAGGGGGCGGGGATGCGCCAGCGCCGCGCGAAGGTGGCGACCACCGTGGCGAGGACCACGAGGGCGAGAACCGTACCGACGCTGCGCATGCCGTTCCCTGGAAATGCCGAAGGGACTGCGGAAGCCACCCCGGCCTCCGGCCGACCAGACTTCCCGGCACACCTGCTCCCACCCTATAGGGCGGGTCCGCGTCAAAACAGTGTCAAGGTCGTCCGGGCCGGCGCCACGGTGCCGGACCGATCGACCGACCGGGACGCCGGCGGTACGTCGGGCATCCCGGCGGCCCCCGCACTCGTCCCGCTCCGCACGATCCTGCCGCACACGAACGCCGGCCCGGTCCTCGGCGGAGCGGTCGCCGCCCGACCCGCCGCCCGGAGTTCACGACGGTGACCGACGCGGCGGACGCCGTGGCCGATCCCGTCCGCGGCGTACGAGACCAGCACCCGGGCCGCGTCGTCACGCCCGGCGTAGTCCCGGCCGGTTGATACGGCTGTGTCGGACGTGCCCGTCAAGGCCCCGTCAAGATCCGCAGGTTGGCCGCGAAGATGCCGCAAGGAAGAACCGGACGCGGTCGGAATCGGTCAGAACCTGAGTGCATCCGCGCACACTTCAGCTCTCGTGCGCGGCCGGAGAAAGCCGGAGAGATCCGGAGAGAGAAGGAGCGCCCGCCCATGTCCGTCCTGACCGCCGAGCCGGATGCCGTCCCCGCCGGCGAGGAGCCCCCCGATACCGGCGAACGCCACCGCCTGACCGCCCTCACGGGCCTCGCGGCGCTGTCGCTGGACGCGATGGCGTCGGTGGCGTACGGCCCGGAGGCCATCGTCCTCGTCCTGGCCGGCGCGGGCGCCCACGGCCTCGGCTTCACACTGCCGGTGACGCTGGCCATCGCCGCCCTGCTGGCCGTGCTGGTGGCGTCGTACCGGCAGGTGATCGCGGCCTTCCCGGACGGCGGGGGCTCCTACGCCGTGGCGAAGACGCATCTGGGCGCGCGGACGAGCCTCGTGGCCGCCGCCTCGCTGGTGCTGGACTACGTCCTCAACGTCGCGGTCGCCGTGACGGCGGGCGTGGCGGCCCTGACCTCCGCCTTCCCCGCCCTGTACGACGACCGGCTGTGGCTGTGCCTGGCGGTGCTCGCGCTGATCACCGGCGTCAACCTGCGCGGGATCGTGGAGTCGGCGAAGGCGTTCATCGTGCCGACGGCCGTGTTCGTCGGCTCGGTCCTCGTCCTCATCGCCGTCGGCCTGTTCCGTGCGCGTCCGGTCAGTACGGTGACGGCGGCCGGGCACGCCTCGGCCGTCGCGGACAACGCCTCCGCCGTGGGCGCGCTGCTCCTGCTGAAGGCCTTCGCCTCCGGGTGTGCCGCACTGACCGGCGTGGAGGCCATCGCGAACGCGGTTCCGTCCTTCCGGGTGCCGCGGGTGCGCCGGGCCCAGCGCGCGGAGGTCGCCCTCGGTGCCGTACTCGGTGTGATGCTGATCGGCCTGTCGGTGCTGATCGGCCGCTTCCACCTGCAGCCGGTCGAGGGCGTCACGGTTCTCGCGCAGCTCGCGGACGCCTCGCTCGGCCACAACGGGGCGTTCTACGTCATCCAGTTCGCGACCATGATCCTGCTGGCGCTGTCGGCGAACACCTCCTTCGGCGGGCTGCCGGTCCTGCTGAAGCTGCTCGCCCGCGACAACTACGCCCCGCATGTCTTCGCCCTGAAGGCCGACCGTCAGGTCCACCGACACGGCGTCCTCGCGCTCGCCGTGGTCTCGGCCGCGCTCCTGGTCTTCTCCGGCGGTGACACCAACACCCTGGTGCCGATGTTCGCCGTCGGTGTCTTCGTCGGCTTCACGATCGCCCAGGTGGGCATGGTGCGGCACTGGCGCAGGGAACACCTGGCGGGCGGACGGGACCAAGGCCGGACGGGCGGGCGGGAACAGCGCAGCGGGAGCCGGCGCGGGAAGGTGCTGCTGAACGGTTTCGGCGCGCTGCTCACCGGTGTCGCGGCCGTGGTCGTCACCGCGAGCAAGTTCGAGGAGGGCGCCTGGCTGATCGTGATCGCGCTGCCTGTGCTGGTGGCCGCCTTCGAGACCGTGCACCGCGCCTACGGCCGGATCGGCGAGCGGCTCGGCCTCGGCCGGATACCGAAGGCCCCGCACCGCGAGCGCTCGCTGGTGATCGTCCCGGTGTCGTCCCTGTCCCGGCTGACGTCGGAGGCGCTGAGCGCGGCCGGCTCGCTCGGTGACGAGGTGCGGGCCGTGACCGTGGGCTACCCGGATCCCGAGGACCGGGCCCACCTGTGCGCCCTGGAACGGGCCTGGGCGGAGTGGGACCCGGGGGTGGAGCTGGTGCGGCTGACCTCCGAGCGGCGCAGTCTCGGTCGTCCGATCGCCGCCTACGTCCGTGGGGTGGCCGCCGCCGAGCCGGGCACGCGGGTCACCGTGCTGATCCCGGAGACCGAGCCGGAGCGGCTGTGGCAGCGGCTGCTGCAGAACCAGCGGGGTGCCGTCGTCGCGCATGCCGTGCGGCGGGAGACGGACGCGGTGATCTGCCGGCTGCGCTTCCGGCTGCCGTGAGCCGTAAGGGTCCCGTCAAGGCCGTACGGGCCGCCGTAAGAGAGCCGTCAACGGCGGTGGGATCCGGCCGGACAGGCGGTTTCCTCGAACCGTCCGTTTCAACCGAACCTCACTCCAGGAGTTCGCGATGGCCGATCTGGCCTTCGTCGTCGCCGTGCTGGCGGGTTTCGCGCTGGTGGCCCTTGTCGCCCGGGGGGTGACGAAGCTGTGACCGCCGAGAACGTCGTCGGTCTGGTCGTGGCCGTCGCCCTGCTGGGCTATCTCGTCCTCGCCCTGATCTTCCCGGAGAGGTTCTGAGCACAGACATGAGTCCAGAAGTTGCAGGCCTTCTCCAGTTGCTCGCCCTGATAGGCGCACTGGCGCTCGCCTACATCCCGCTTGGCACCTACATGGCCAAGGTCTATGCCTCGAAGGAGCATCTGCGGGTCGAGAAGTGGATCTACCGGGCCATCGGTGCCGACCCCGACGCCGAGATGACCTGGCCCGCGTATCTGCGCGGGGTGCTGGCCTTCTCGGCGGTCGGCGTCCTCTTCCTCTACCTGCTGCAGCGGCTGCAGGGTGTGCTGCCCGGCTCGCTCGGCTTCTCCTCGGTCGATCCGGCGCAGTCGTTCAACACGGCCGTCTCGTTCGTGACCAACACCAACTGGCAGTCGTACTACGGCGAGCAGACCATCGGGCATGTCGTCCAGGTCGCCGGTCTGGCCGTGCAGAACTTCGTCTCCGCCGCGGTGGGTATCGCCGTCGCGGTGGCGTTGGTGCGTGGGTTCGCGCGCTCGCGCACCGGTGAACTGGGCAACTTCTGGGCCGATTTGGTCCGGGGAACGCTGCGGATCCTGGTGCCGGGCGCCGCGATCGCCGCGGTGGTGCTGGTGGCGTGCGGTGCGATCCAGAACTTCTCCGGGATCCACGAGGTCGGCCAGTTCATGGGCGGCTCGCAGCAGTGGAACGGCGGTGCGGTCGCCTCGACGGAGGCCGTCAAGGAGCTGGGCACCAACGGCGGCGGCATCTTCAACGCCAACTCCGCCCACCCGTTCGAGAACCCGACCCCCTTCACCAACCTGTTCGAGATCTTCCTGATCCTGGTGATCCCGTTCTCGCTGACCCGCACGTTCGGCGTGATGGTCGGCAACGTGAGGCAGGGGTACGCGATCCTCGCCACGATGTTCACCATCTGGCTGGGCTTCACCGCCTTGATGATGTGGACCGAGTTCGCCCACCACGGCCCGGCGCTCCAGGCCGCGGGCGGTGCGATGGAGGGCAAGGAGGTCCGCTTCGGCGTCGGCTCCTCGTCGATCTTTGCGACCTCGACCACGCTGACCTCGACCGGTGCGGTGGACTCCTTCCACTCCTCCTTCACCGGCCTCGGCGGCGGTATCGCCATGCTCGGCATGATGCTGGGCGAGATCGCGCCCGGCGGCACCGGTTCCGGCCTGTACGGCATGCTGGTCATGGCCGTGATCGCGGTGTTCATCGCCGGTCTGATGGTGGGCCGTACGCCCGAGTACCTGGGCAAGAAGATCGGCGGGCGGGAGATGAAGCTGGCCGCCTGCTACATCCTGGTCACCCCGGCGCTGGTGCTGGTGTTCACGGCGGCCTCGATGGCCCTGCCGACCCCGCCGCACTCGATGCTCAACTCCGGTGCGCACGGGTTCTCCGAGGTGCTGTACGCCTTCACCTCGGCGTCGAACAACAACGGTTCGGCCTTCGCCGGTCTGAACGCGAACACCGACTGGTTCAACACCATGACCGGGCTCGCGATGCTGCTGGGCCGCTTCCTGCCGATGGTGTTCGTGCTGGCCCTGGCCGGCTCGCTGGCCGAGCAGACGCCGGTGCCGGTGACCGCGGGCACCCTGCGCACCGAGAAGCCGCTGTTCACCGGCCTGCTGGTGGGCGCGATCCTGATCATCACCGGTCTGACCTACTTCCCGGCCCTGGCACTGGGTCCGCTGGCCGAGGGGCTGGCGTCATGACGACCGACATCGAGAAGCAAGAGGACTCCATGTCCACCCCCACCCTTGCGCCCCACCGGGACGCGCCCACCGGGCACAAGCCTGCCGAGGGCCGTGTCGGAGCGGGCCTGTTCGACCCCAAGGCGCTGGTCAAGTCCCTGCCGGACGCCTTCCGCAAGCTCGACCCGCGGGTGATGGTCAAGTCGCCCGTGATGTTCGTGGTGTGGATCGGCTCCCTCCTGACCACCGTCTTCTCCGCCAAGGACCCGGGCGACTGGTTCGGCTGGACGATCAGCGTCTGGCTGTGGCTGACCGTCATCTTCGCCAACCTCGCCGAGGCCGTCGCGGAGGGCCGGGGCAAGGCGCAGGCCGACACCCTGCGCAAGGCCAAGACCGACACCGTCGCCCGCCGGCTCCTCGCGGACGGCACCCGCGAGGAGGAGGTTCCCGGGACCGCGCTGACCATCGGCGACCTGGTGGTCTGCGAGGCCGGTGACGTCATCCCCGGTGACGGCGACGTCGTCGAGGGTGTCGCCTCGGTGGACGAGTCGGCGATCACGGGTGAGTCCGCGCCGGTCATCCGCGAGTCCGGCGGCGACCGCTGCGCGGTCACGGGCGGGACGAAGGTCCTCTCCGACCGCATCGTCATCAAGATCACCACGAAGCCCGGCGAGACCTTCATCGACCGGATGATCAACCTGGTCGAGGGCGCGGCCCGGCAGAAGACGCCCAACGAGATCGCCCTGAACATCCTGCTGGCGTCGCTGACCATCGTGTTCCTGCTGGCCTGCGCCACGCTGCCGCCGTTCGCCACCTACGCGGGCACGCACCTGACCATGGTCGTCCTGGTGGCCCTGCTGGTCTGCCTGATCCCGACCACGATCGGCGCCCTGCTGTCCGCGATCGGCATCGCGGGCATGGACCGCCTGGTCCAGCGCAACGTGCTGGCCATGTCCGGGCGTGCGGTCGAGGCCGCCGGTGACGTCTCCACCCTGCTGCTGGACAAGACCGGCACGATCACCCTCGGCAACCGGCAGGCCGCCGGGTTCGTGCCGGTCAAGGGCACCACCGAGGCCGAGGTCGCCGACGCCGCCCAGCTGTCCTCGCTGGCCGACGAGACCCCCGAGGGCCGCTCGATCGTGGTCCTGGCGAAGGAGAAGTACGGGCTGCGCGAGCGCCACCAGGGCGAGCTGGCCGGCGCCGAGTGGATCGAGTTCACCGCCCAGACCCGCATGTCGGGTGTGGACGTGGACGGGAGGAGGATCCGCAAGGGCGCCACCGCCTCGGTGATCGCCTGGGTCGAGGAGCAGGGCGGCACCGTCGCCAAGGACGCCGACGCCACAGCCAACCGCATCTCGGAGGAGGGCGGCACCCCCCTGCTGGTCGCCGTCCAGGACGACAGGGGCGCCCGGGTGCTGGGTGTCATCCACCTCAAGGACGTCGTCAAGGAGGGCATGCGGGAGCGGTTCGAGGAGCTGCGCCGCATGGGCATCAAGACGGTCATGATCACGGGTGACAACCCGCTGACCGCGAAGGCGATCGCCGAGGAGGCGGGCGTCGACGACTTCCTCGCCGAGGCCACCCCCGAGGACAAGATGGCCCTCATCAAGCGGGAGCAGGCGGGCGGCAAGCTGGTCGCGATGACCGGTGACGGCACCAACGACGCCCCGGCCCTCGCCCAGGCGGACGTCGGCGTCGCGATGAACACCGGTACGTCGGCCGCCAAGGAGGCCGGCAACATGGTCGACCTCGACTCCAACCCGACCAAACTCATCGAGATCGTCGAGATCGGCAAGCAACTGCTCATCACCCGTGGTGCGTTGACGACGTTCTCCATCGCCAACGACGTCGCGAAGTACTTCGCGATCATCCCGGCGCTGTTCGCGGCGGTCTACCCGGGCCTGGACAAGCTGAACATCATGCACCTGTCCTCGCCGAACTCCGCGATCCTGTCCGCCGTCGTCTTCAACGCGCTGGTCATCATCGCCCTGGTGCCGCTGTCCCTGAAGGGCGTGCGCTACCGGCCGATGAGCGCCGACAAGATGCTGCGGCGCAACCTCGGGATCTACGGCATCGGCGGCCTGGTCGCGCCCTTCATCGGCATCAAGATCATTGACGTGATCATCTCCTTCATCCCCGGGATCGGCTGATCGTCATGAACAACTCCTTTGTGAACACGGCCCGGTTGCTGGGGGCGGGCCTGCGGGCACTGCTCGTGCTGACCCTGGTGACGGGCGTCATCTACCCGCTGGTCGTCACCGGCGTCGCCCAGGGGCTGTTCCACGACAAGGCGAACGGCTCCGAGACCAAGGCGGACGGGAGGGTCGTCGGCTCCTCCCTGATCGGCCAACACGGTTACGGCCTCGCGTACTTCCAGCCCCGCCCGGCCGACGGTCTCGGCACGAACAGCATCAACACGCGGTACAAGCTGATCCTGTCCGGCGCCACCAACCTGTCCGCCGACAGCGACAAGCTCGTCGACTCGGTCGAGCAGGCGAAGGCCAAGGTGGTCAAGGACAACTCCGTACCCGGGTACACCGTCAAGCCGTCCCAGGTCCCCGCCGACGCCGTCACCTCCTCCGGCTCCGGCCTGGACCCGGACATCTCACCGGCCTACGCCGAACTCCAGGTCCACCGGGTCGCCGCGAGGAACAACCTGCCGCTCGCACAGGTGGAGAAGCTGGTCGAGGACCACACCACCGGCCGCACCCTCGGCTTCATGGGCGAGCCCCGCGTGAACGTCCTGGAGCTCAACATCGCCCTCAGGGACCTCGCAGCGAGGCAGTGACGGCCTTACGCGACCCGCACGGGAGCCGGCGGCAGCGGGGGACACCCCGGTACCGCCGACTCCCGCAGGCATGACAGGAGAGGCACACACCCATGACCAGGGTGCTCGTGGTGGAGGACGACCCGCAGATGGTGCGGGCCCTCGTCATCAACCTTCAGGCACGTCACTACGGCGTGGACGCCGCCCCCGACGGCACCACGGCCCTCCGGCTCGCCGCCGCGCGCCAGCCCGACGTCGTCCTGCTCGACCTCGGCCTGCCCGACATGGACGGCATCGACGTCATCAACGCGCTGCGCGGCTGGACCCGCGTTCCGATCATGGTCCTGTCCGCCCGCCAGGCGTCCGACGAGAAGGTCGCCGCACTCGACGCGGGCGCCGACGACTACATCACCAAGCCGTTCAGCATGGACGAGCTGCTCGCCCGGCTGCGGGCCGCCGTCCGCCGTACCGAGGAGACACCGCTCGTGCCGGAGACCACGGTGGTCGAGACGGTGGATTTCAGCATCGACCTGCTCGCCAAGAAGGCCGTACGGGACGGGCGGGACGTACGGCTCACCCCGACCGAGTGGCACCTGCTGGAGATCCTGGTGACCAACCCCGGCCGGCTGATCACCCAGAAGCACCTCCTGCGGGAGGTGTGGGGCGTCTCGCAGAGCAACAAGACCAACTATCTGCGCGTGTACATGGCGCAGTTGCGCCGCAAGCTGGAGACGGACCCCTCCCGCCCCCGCTACCTGATCACCGAACCCGGTATGGGCTACCGCTTCGAAGGATGACCCGGCAGGCGGCAAGCTCCGGATCCACCGACCTGCTGACGTCCTACGGCTGGATGGACATCCTCGACCCGGGCGGCCTGGCGGCGGCCCGCGGTGGGAGGGCGACCCCTGGTCAGGCCCGCCCAGTCCCACCCTCCCCGTCACAGAGGCAGCCGTGCTGGATGAGAGGATCGGGCGAGTGAGCGAGACACCACCGAACACCCTGTGAGAGAGGCGTTCGACGGCAAGCCCCTGCAGACGCGGCCGGAGGGCACTTCCGCTGTAGCTGCGTTCACATTTCGCTCGAACTCCCCCGAGCTGTCATCAGCGCGCCTGTCCTGCTGTCCCACCAAGGCGTCACCATCCGGGGGGATCGTGTCCGACACGTTCAGGCCCAAGCCCGCGCTCAAGCGCTGTGCGGTATGCCGCCTGCCGGTGGCCAGGAAGAAGCTCGTCTTCGCTGCGGACGGACAGCCGGTGCACCGCGCCTGCCAGTCGGCCACGGACCGCTCGCCGACCCGTTCGGCGGCTCCGCCCGGTCTCACCCGGGCGCCGAAAGACATCAGCCGCGCCGAACTCCTCAAAAAGATCGAAGCGTTGCGGAAGCGCGACGCGAAAATGAAGCCGGGGGCTGCGAAGGTGCAGCCCGCCGACCGCCCCAAGCAGCCGACAGCGCCACACCGCGGCAAGCGGCCGGTCCTCCCGCCCCAGCCGTTCTACGGTGTGGAGATGAAAGTTCATCAACGGCCGGTGGGTGCAGATGCACCCTGATTCCGAATAGTGGCTGCTCGTCATGTCGGCCCGGTCCGAGGCACGGCCTGCGTCCGGGTGTCACGCGCGAACGTGAGCGTTTGAGACCAGCCATTCGTGCAGGTGGCCTGTCGGGTTGCCCCCGGAGAAGCCTGCCGCGTGGTGACGCTCCAGCACGTCGCTGGCCGCCCCGAACACCGCAAGAGCGCTCTGACCTTTACTTTTTCCTCTCTCCGTGCCTCCTGACGTGTCTTCGATGACGCATCACGTGGAGTGCGTGGCGATTCTGGAGCCTGCGGACAAGGGCGCCTGACCTCGGGTTCGTGAGCCAGGCGCTTGTAACAATCAGGCGGCGACGAGCTCCTGCACACGGTCCGGCGTCTTGACCTCGGGCTTCTTGTTCGGCAGCGAGAGCCGGAAGACCTTGCGCCACGCCGAGAACACCTGTTTGGGCAGCGGTCCGGTGACGTACTCCAGCTCGTACTTCTCGAACAGCGCGCGCACCTTCACCGCGACCTCGGCGTACCGGTTGCTCGGCAGGTCCGGGAACAGGTGGTGCTCGATCTGATGCGACAGGTTGCCGGTCATGAAGTGCATGGCCCTGCTGCCGCTGATGTTCGCCGAGCCCATCATCTGGCGCAGGTACCACTGGCCGCGCGTCTCTGCCTTGATCGACCGGCGCTCGAAGACCTGTACGCCCTCGGGGAAGTGCCCGCACATGATCACGGAGTGGGACCAGATGTTGCGGACCAGGTTCGCGGTGAACGTGGCGGCGAGCGTGGGGAGGAACGACGGGCCCGACAGCAGCGGGTGGATCACGTAGTCCTTGAGCACCTGCTTGCGGATCTTGCGGCCCACGGCCTTGGCCCGCGCGCGGAACTCCGGGTTCTTGCGGCGCCGCTTGTGCAGGTTCTTGCCGAGCTCCAGGTCGTACGCTGCGATGCCGTACTCGAAGAAGCAGGCGTTGATGAAGTTCCACAGCGGCTGGCCGAGGTGGAACGGGTGCCACTCCTGGTCCTCGTCGACGCGCATGATGCCGTAGCCGAGGTCGTTGTCCTTGCCGATCACGTTGGTGTACGTGTGGTGCAGCTCGTTGTGAGAGTGCTTCCACTGGTCGGCCGGCGAGACGTGATCCCATTCCCAGGTGGTGGAGTGGATCTTCGGGTCCCGCATCCAGTCCCACTGGCCGTGCAGGATGTTGTGGCCGATCTCCATGTTGTCCATGATCTTCGCCACGGACAGACCGGCGGTGCCGAGCAGCCACGCCGGCGGGAAGATCGAGAACAGCAGCACGCCCCTGCTGACCAGCTCGAGCTTGCGCTGCGCCGAGATGACCCTACGGATGTAGGCGGCGTCTTTCTCGCCGCGTCCGGCGATCACTTCGTCGCGGATCGCGTCCAGCTCGTGGCCGAGCTCCTCGATCTGCTCCGCCGTCAGGTGGGCGGTGGGGTCGATGGCGGTCAAGGTGCTCCTACCGGTCGATGTCGCAAGGGCCCGCCGCGGCGGACACACAGGTCTGGATGAGGACGCCCGGCTCGGCCTCGGTGATCTCGCCGGTGCGCAGGTCTCGGACGGCGCCCGCCTTGAGCGGCGTGACGCAGCCGAAGCAGATGCCCATGCGGCACCCGGACGGCATGAGCACGCCGGCCTCCTCGCCGACGTCCAGCAACGGCGTGGCGCCGTCCGCGTCGACGGTCTTGCCGGTGGCGCTGAACGTGACCTCGCCGCCGTCACCGGCGACGGCGATGCTGGGGCGGAAGCGTTCGGTGTGCAGGCGCTCTTGGACGCCGTGCCCGCTCCAGTGCTCTTCGGCGGCGTCGAGCAGGCCCGCGGGCCCGCAAGCCCAGGTCTCGCGCTCGGCCCAGTCGGGCACGAGTTCGTCGAGACGGGCGATGTCGAGCATGCCGTCCGTGGCGGTGTGCACCTCGATGAGCCGCAGCTTCTCGTCCGCGACCAGATCGTGCAGTTCGTTGCGGAAGATCACGTCCTGCGGCCGTGGCGCGCAGTGGACCATGACGACGTCGTCGAACTCGGTCTCGCGCAGCATGCCCATCACGGGCGTGATGCCGCTGCCGGCCGTCAGGTAGAGCACCTTGGCGGGCTTGGCCGGCGGCAGCACGAAGTCACCGGTCGCCTGGTCGAGCTGGATCAACGTGCCCGATTTCACCCTGCGGACCAGGTGGTTGCTGACCTTGCCGTCCGGGATCGCCTTCACGGTGATCGTGACGCGGCCGTCCTGGCGGTTCGTCGGCGAGGTGAGGGAGTAGGCACGCCACAGGCGCACCCCGTCGACGTCGACCCCGATCCGCACGTACTGACCGGCTGTGTGGCCGCGCCAGCCCCGTCCCGGCCTGATCACGACAGTCGCGGCGTCATCCGTCTCGGGGTGCACGGCCTCGATGCGCCCACGCAGGTCAGCGCCCGCACGCAGTGGGCTGACCAGGTCGAGGTAGTCCGACGGCAGCAGCGGCGTCGTGACCATCTCCAGCAGTTTCCACGCCCTGCTGCGAAGGGCTGCACTCGTCATGACTCCAGCTTGCTGCGTCTCAGGGCGTAAAGTCCTGACCGTAGGACGTGAATCTGGTGGGTGGAATTGTTCGCAGGGAATAAGAACGTGAGTCGTGTAACCCAGAGGGCCAGCGAACTGGCCCTGGGTGAGACGACGGTCACCGCACTTCGGGCCGCGCTGAAGACCACCGCCGACGAGGTCGTCCAGGCGATCATCGACGAGGTCCCTCCCTACGCCAACGCACTGACGGGCCATATGGGCGCCACCATCCGCCGAGCCGTCCGCACCGCTCTCGGGCACTACCTGGACCTCGCGAGCGGGAACGCCACGGGCGGCGACGGCGGTGACGCGGCCTACGAGCTGGGCCGAGGCGAGGTGCGCGACGGCCGTTCGATGGACGCCCTGCTCAGCGCCTACCGCGTCGGCGCCCGCGTGGCCTGGCGATGCCTGGCAGCGGGCGCCGTGTCCGCAGGTCTGCCCGCCGCCGAGGTCGCCAAGTTCGCCGAGCTGACCTTCGCCTACATCGACGAGCTCTCCGCCGCGAGCGCCGCGGGCCACGCCGACGAACTGGCCGCCCGGGGCAGGGCCCACGAGCGCCACCTGGAACACCTGGCCCGCGACCTTCTCGCCGGCGCGAGCCCGGACGTGCTGCTGGCCTCTGCTCAACGGGCCGGATGGCAGCCTCCGGTTACGCTGACGGCGGTCCTGCTGCCCGCCGCCCAGGCCCGGCCCGCCTACCGCACACTCGACCCGAGCACCCTCGTCCTCGACGATCTGCCGGACGCCACCGGTGTGCTGCTCGTCCCCGATTCCGACCGATCACATCTCTTGCGGCAGCTGACCGACCGCACCGCCGTGGTCGCCCGGCCCGGCCATGGACTCGTGCGTCATCCTCGTACGCACGAGCCGCACGCGCGCGCTCCCTCTCCTCTGATATCCGCGACACCGAGGACCACCTGCCCGAGCTGGTGCTGAGCGCCGACGTGGACGCGTTCGCAGACCTGCGTGCCCGAGCCCTCGCACCGTTGCGCACCTTGCCTGTCGCGACCGCACGGCGGCTGGAGGAGACGCTGCGGGCGTGGCTGCTGCACCAGGGCAGGCGGGACGAGGTGGCGGCGGCGTTGTTCGTCCATCCCCAGACCGTCCGGTACCGGATGTCGCAGCTGCGGGAGCTGTTTCCGGATCTCGCATCGCCCCACCGGGTCCTTGAACTGACGCTGGCGGTCGGTCTTCGAGCCAGTTGACGCGTACTTCGACCGTCCATGAACTCCCGGCGGATCCCGGCATCGTGCTCGGTGTCTACCTGGACGTCCTTGCAGCCGGGACGGTTCGGGTGAGCGACGCGATCAAGGTGCAGCAGGTCGGCTGACAGGGAGCGTTCCACCACGAGTCGCCCACCTGCGGATCCGTCAGGCCCGCGTCTCGCACGACCAGCCACACCCGGTCGCGACTGAGCGGAAGTTGGCCGAGGAGGACGCCGGTCGCGTCGAGCAGGGTGTTGGCGAAGGCTGGAGCGACCGGGTTGAAAGGGCGGACGGTCGGCCGTGACGCCCGTTTGACTCTACGGGCACCCACATGCATGGCGATGGGCCAGGAAATGGGATCTGACCTCGGGTTTTCCGTCACTGCTCGGTCGTGAGAAGGAGACGCGGTCCCACGAGCGGCTCGGAGCGGTCGGTGTCGTGGTGGCCAGCGCCGGCATCGCCGTCGGCGGGCCCTTCACCCGCACCGAGGCCGAGCTGTGGCGACGCGTCGTCGACGTCAACCTGGTCGGGGCGGCGAACACCGCCAGGGCCTTCCTTCCCCAACTCACGCGGACCGGAGGTTACTTCCTCCAGATCGCCTCGACCGCAGCGTTCGGCTGCTCCGCTCCGATGATGAGCGCGTACTGCGCGTCCAAAACAGGTGCGGAGTCCTTCGCCTTGGTCCTACGGGGTGGGGTCGCCCCGGAGGGGGTCGCCGTCGGCATCGCCAATCTGCACTGGACCGGCACCGACTTGATCGCCGGAATGGACGAGCACCCGGTGCTGAAAGCCCTCCGCCGGCACCAGCCGTCCTTCGCTCGGCGGGTCCACAGTCCGGCGCAGGTGGCCGACTGGCTCCGCCACCGGCATCACACACCGCGTCCGGAGCATCTACGCGCCCCCGTGGCTGCGCTGGTGCCAGCCCTTGCGGCCGGTCTTCCCGTTCGTGGTCGGCCGCATCACCCGGCGCGAACTGCGGGAGGGACCGACCGACGAGCCTCAATGCCGATGTCGAAGTCCTCGGGGCGGGTGGCCGTGCCGACTGGACGTCGGTCAGGCCCGAGACCTGAACTGCAACGGGGCCGGGAGGCGTCCAGAGGGTGCCCGACAGACAAGCCACGAGGCTCGGTAGGACCCCGGTAAGTACCTGCATGGGCCCTCGTGCCGTGCACGGCTTCAGTGCACTGCCCGGGGAGTGGTTTCCCAGGGCGGAAGCGGCCGTAGAGCCCCCAGGCGGGTAGGTGGTCGCCATGGACGAGGATGACGCGGACGCG
>NZ_JBSFKD010000046.1:0-32180 GCF_053598395.1 Streptomyces sp. NPDC001135
CCTCACGGAACTCAGGCGTGTACGTCCGTTGCTTGGACCCCATGAACCTCAACTTCCCCTGCATTCACGGACTCCACGCTACGAGGGGAGGGACATCCAGCTGTCCCGGCACCTGGGTATCCGCACGATCAACGTCGTGCGGCGACGCACCGCCGTGGAGGAGATCAAGGCACTCGGCGGGGATGAGGTCATCTGCACCGAGGACGAGGACCTACTGCAACGTGTCGCCGAGACAGCGGGGCCGGCCGGCGTGCGCAAGGCCGTCGACTGCGTGGCGGGCCCCGTAGGCGCCCAGGTCTCCCAGGCACTCGCTCCGGGAGGACAGCTGGTGGTCTACGGCGCACTCTCCACCCACCGGCAGACCGACCCCGCCGCGCTGACCATCCCGCTGCAGGCACGCTCGGTCATCTACGAGACCAAAGCAGTCCGCGGCTTCTGGCTGAACCGATGGTTCGGCACCGCCTCACCCGAGGACGCGCTGCACGCGCTGTCCCAGGTGCGCAGCCTCGTCACCGACGAGGTGCTGAGCATCCCCCAAGGCCAGCCGTTCCCGCTCGAACGCTTCACGGAAGCCGTCCCGCTCGCCGAAGCACCCGCACACGGCACCAAGCCACTGTTCGTCTTCTAAGACGGCCAGGCGGTGAAATGGGGGCCCTGCAGCCGGGCGCCGTCTCACATGCGTCGCTGCGGCGTTCGATGCACGCTGGTGGGGGAGAGGGCTTCTCGCGTGGACAACCTGCGTGCGTGACGACCCGGCCGTCCCGGCACGGTACGAAATCAGGTGCGGAAGCGGGAAGGAAGCGCGATGGAGATCAAGGAATCGACTGCCCTGGTCACGGGAGCCAACCGTGGCATCGGCTACGCGTTCGCCCGCGCACTGATCGCGCGGCAAGCGGGCAAGGTCTACGCCGGTGTCCGCGATCCGGCGAGCGTGAGCGGCGAGGACCTGACTCCCCTGCGTCTGGACGTCACCGTGCCGGAGGAGGTCGCCGCGGCAGCCGGCGACGCCACCATTGTGATCAACAACGTCGGCGCCGGAGGCTTCACCACCAAGCTGCTGACATCCTCCGCACTGATCTTCGGTGCGTCGGTGAAGGTGCTGAGATCCGTCTCCACGAAGCCGGCGGGGACCCCGATCACGAGAATTCCCGGGATAGTCCGGCCGGGAGGCGGTCGACAGCATGTTGAGCAGTGCGCCGCCGTTGCGCGCCAGGACCGGGGCGCAGGCACGGGACACGGCCCAGGTGCCGAAGTAGTTGATCTCCACCGCCTGGCGCGCGCCGTCGAATGGATCCCGTCAACGGACCAGACCGTGGAGGCACGGGCGAACGACCGGGTGGAAGTCCTTACCAACGAGCGGACCAGGCAGGTCAAGCATGCTTTGTCGCCATCAGTCGAACGGTGAGGGGAAGCCGCCTCGGCACGAAGGGGCTGTCGGCAGCGAATCACCGCCTGGTTCCTGCCGCAGCTCTACGCCGTGCCGGATCAGTCCTCGGCACAAGCTAGGCAAGACCGCAGCGCAGGAGGATTCATGAACGTTGAGCCGCCTGCGGGATACGGCTCCCGCGACCAGGCCCTGCACGGGCAGACCCTCGTCGTCCTCGGCGGGAGCGCGGGTATCGGGCTGGCGACCGCCCGGCTCGCCCGCAACCAGGGGGCGTCGGTGGTCCTCACCGGCAGGGACCCGGAACGGCTGCGCACCGCGGCCAAGGAAGCCGACGCGCTCAGCACCGCGGCGTTCGACGCGTACGACCCGGTGCAGCTGGAGCGGTTCTTCCAGCAACTGCCGGGACCGATCGACCACGTGCTGGTCACCGCGGGCGGCCCGTCCTACGGCCGCCTTCTGGACATGGACGCCGAGCAGGCACGCCGGGCGATCAGCGACCACATGGTGCTCGCACTCGAGGTCGCGCGCCACTGCGCCGACACCGTACGGCCCGGCGGCACGCTGCTGCTTCTGGGCGGCACGGGAGCCCGCCGGATCCGGGCCGCTCTCGGTGTCGCCCCCACGGTCACCGCCGCGATGCCCGCGTTCACGGCCAGTCTCGCACTCGAGCTCGCGCCGGTCCGGGTGAACCTGATCGCCCCGGGCTTCGTGGACACGCCGTTGTCGGCCCGGCTGCTCGGCGACACGATCGACGCCCGTCGCGAGGAGCTGCGCACCACGCTGCCGATCGGGCGTGTGGTCGTACCCGAGGACGTGGCGGCGCTCGCCGTGCACATCATGACCAACAGCGCACTCACAGGTGCGACGTACGACGTCGACGGCGGCCAGCAGCTCGTCGGCTGACCCACGCGTCGGTGGCGGTCATTTGCCGGGCATCGCGGTGGCCCGCGGTTGTGTGCTCCGGGCTTGATCGCGGTACTGGGCCGGAAAGGTGGCCAGCGCCGTGAGCATTTCCTGCAGTGCTTCCTCGGCCACCCAGTGGCTGGTGCCGGGGCGCCTGCCGGTTCGGTGACCAGCCATGGTCCAGGATCCGCCAGTAGATCGTGTCCCGGACCGGGCCCCAGCGGTAGAGCTCCGCAGGCAGGTCTCGGTTCAGGGCTGTGTGCATGGCGCGGTCGACGGCCACCCGGCACATGAGACGGGAGCAGAGGAACTTCCTGCGTCCGCCGCGGGTCTCCCACACGCCGTCGTCCGGCTCGTCCCAGTGCTCAGACCCAGTCCACCAGCTCGCACGCCGCGCACCACTGGCCGCTGGTCAGGGGCTGGCACCACATGTCGTACAGGTAAGCGGAGCAGAGCAGGGCGCCGTAGATGTCGAGCTGCAGCTGGGTGGCGGCGCCGTTGCCGATCCGCACGGGCGCCGAGCCGCGGTAGCCCTCCAGGTGGGAGAGCTCACGCTCGGGCAACTCGGCTCGGCCGTCGATGCCGTACATGATCTGCAGCCGGCCGGAAGGGCCCGGACGCCGGTCGATGTGGTGGGTGAGGAAGTCGATGAACGCCTCGGCTTCCTCGGCGAAGACGAGCCTTAGCAGCGCATGGACGGCGAAACGTGGAATCCCGTGTCCATGCGTAGCGGTAGTCCCCGTTCCGGCCCCGCCGAGTTGCTCGGACAGGCTGGTGGTGGGGCTGCCACGATCGCGCCGGGGGAGCGTGCCGGTCGGCGATGGCGGGGCGGGTCACTTCTGCGGTGGAATCGTCCTGCCGGGTGTGTCAGCCGCGGCGGGGTTCAGGGACTGTTCGGGCGGACGCGAATGAGACCCGGGCCGGCGTCGACGAACGAGTCCCCGATCGGCACGTCGTGGCCGTCGTCGCAGCGGAGCACCGCGTGCACCGGGGCGCCGCAGTTCTCGTGGCGTACGACCACGGGGGGCCCTTGTTCGTCGGCGGCCCAGGTGTCGCCCCACTGCCGAAGCGCCACGATGACGGCCCGGAAGTCCCGCCCTTTCTGCGTCAGTTGATAGGCGTACCGGGTCCGCTGGCCGGGCTCCTGGTAAGGGACGCGCTCCAGGAGACCGGCGGCGGTCAGTTCTTTCAGGCGCGCTGCAGCGGCGGGTTCGCCGATGCCCACACGCTTGGCGAAGTCGTCGAACCGGCGTGTACCGAAGAACGCCTCGCGCATGATCAGTAGCGCCGTCCTGTTGCCGACGATCTCCAGAGTCCTGGCGATGGAGCAGTTGGCCATGGACCAGGCGTCCCGTTCCTCCAGTAGATCCTTCATCTCTTAACCCTCCACCTGGCTTGCCTCACTCAAAGCCAGCCTATACCATGGCTGGCTTCTGTAGTCGTAAGTCAGCTCGGGGTGAGTGCGTCCCGAGGGAGGAATCATGGACATCAACACTGCAACCGTCCTGGTCACCGGGGCCAACCGCGGGCTCGGCAGGGCGATCGCCCAGGAACTGGTTGCGCGTGGCGCCACTGTGTACGCGGCGGCCCGCCGACCGGACCGGATCGACCTGCCCGGCGTGAAGGCGATACGGCTCGACGTGACCGACCCCGCCTCGGTCGCCGCGGCTGCCGAGGAGGCCCGTGACATCACGGTGCTGATCAACAACGCGGGCAGTTCCACGGGCGCCGATCTGCTGACCGGCAGCTGGGACGCCGTCCGCCTGGAGATGGAGACCCACTACCTGGGCACCCTCGGCATGATCCGGGCCTTCGCTCCCGTGATCGAGTCCCAGGGCGGAGGCGCCGTCCTGAACATCCTGTCCGCGCTGTCGTGGATCAGCTTTCCCGCTGTCGGCGCCTACGCCGCGGCCAAGTCCGCGGAGTGGAGCATGACCAACGCGGTGCGCCAGCAGCTCGCACCCCGGGGAATCACCGTGTCCGGACTCCACGTCGGCTACATGGACACCGACATGGCCCGCCATGTCAACGGGCCCAAGACCGACCCGGCGGACGTCGCCCGCGCGGCCGTCGACGGCATTGCCTCCGGGGCTGCCGAGATCGTCGTCGACGACCGCAGCCGCCAGGTCCAGGCCGACCTCTCCGGTGGCGTCGGCGCCCTGTACCCGCAGTTCGGCTGAGACGAGGACACCGTGACTTCCCTTCCTTCCCCCGCCCCGGGCCGGCTCAGGCCGACCGACCGGCAAACCGGTCTCCTGCCCTCCCCGAACCAGCCCTCCCGGCTCGCCGCCGCCGTCACGCTCATCGCGATGTGCCTGGGCGCCATGACGACCTTTCTGCTGATCACCGCATCGGTGTCGGCGCTGTCGGCCATCCAGGACGACCTGCACGTCTCCCCGACCGGCCTGGTCTGGATCCCCTCCGCGTACACCCTGCTCGTGGCCAGTCTGGTGATGTCCGCGGGCACCATGGGCAACCTCTACGGCCGCAAACGCGCCTTCGTCACCGGCGCCGCGATCATGATCATCGGCTCCTTCATCGTCTACGCGGCGGGTTCGGTGGACGGCGTCATCGCCGGCCAGCTCGTTTCCGGCCTCGGCGGTGCTCTCATCCTGCCCAACAGCCTGGCCGTTCTGGGAGCCACGTTCCCCGACCCGCACCGGCGCACAGAAGTCGTCACCATCTGGGCGGCCTCCTCCGGCATCGGGCTCGCCGTCGGCCCCCTGATCGCGGGCGCACTGCTGGACCACTTCCACTGGAATACGGTCTTCCTGTCGACCGCCGTCCTCGCCGTGGTCACCATGGCCGCCGCGGTATTCGTCGCCGAATCGCGTGGCCCCGAGGGCAAGCTGGACATCCCCGGGCAGGTCCTGGCCGTCCTGGGCGTCGCCGCCCTCGTCTACGCCCTCATCGAAGGCGGACACGACGGCTACACCAGCCCCCGCATCCTCATCGCCTGGATCACCGCGGCCGCGGCCCTGACCGGTTTCGTCCTCGTCGAGCGCGCCGGCCGCACACCCATGCTGGACATCACCCTGTTCCGGTCGGCATCCTTCAGCGCCGTCATGTTCGTCGCGGCCGTCTCCCTGTTCGGCTTCACCGGCCTGGCCATCCTGTCGGTGCTCTTCTACGAGCGCGTCCAGCATCTGTCCGCCCTGGACGTGGGATGGCGGCTGCTGGCCTTGTTCGGCGTCTACGTCGTCGTCAGCTACGCGACCGGACGTGTGATCCGCCGTACCGGCTTCAAGCTCCCGCTGACCGTGGGCTTCCTCATCGGAGCCGCCGCCACGGCCGGACTCACCACGCTGGATCCGACCACCCCGTACGCCCGGGTGTGGTGGCTGTTCGCGCTCTTCGGGGCCGCAAGCGGGATGGTGGCCGCGCCGAGCACCGCGGCGGCCCTGGTCAGCGTCTCCCACGAACGCGCCGGCATGGCCTCCGGAGCCGTCAACGCCTTCCGCCAGATCGGATCCGTCACCGGCTCCTCCCTCCTCGGCGCACTCCTCGCCAGCCGGCTCCAGTCCCGACTGCCGACCCGGCTGGACGTCCACCACGTCCCCCGAGCGGCCTGGCCCGCCGTCGAGCACGCCGTCTCCACCGGGAGCGGTAGCCACCGAGCGGCCCCGCCAAATGTGACCGCCGCGATCGGTGACGCCTTCACCTCCGGCGTCCACGCCGGCATGACCGTCATCGCCGCCGTATTCCTGTGTGCGGCCCTCGCCTCAGCCCTGCTGGTGCACAACCGACCGCACCAGACCAGTGTCACGACGAACTGACGCGTGACTTCCAGGAGCGACACCGAGCACCGTGGATTCGCCTGCGCAGCGATGCCGACGGGGTCGGGACGGTGTCAGGCGGCCGTGGCAGGGCGTGGCCGCCGTGGAAGACCTGACGGGTGTGCCAGCCGCGGTGAGCGGCCGCAACAGGACGCGCGCCGGACTGGGGGCCGAGCACAGCCCGTTCTCGATGTCGTCGGGCCGCCGATGGCCCACCAGCGTACGGGCAGCGTACGGGGCGGCCTCCAGCCCAACCGGCACCGCGCCAAAGCCGTCGTGACCGCAGAACGCGCACCGGTACTCATAGGCGGTCAGCACCCACTCCCGCATCCGCCGGTCCCGCTGTCTGCTCGCCGTCATGAGCCGTGCGGTCTGAGCCGGCTCCAGCCCCAGGCCCACGGCTACGTACAACTCGCTGTGCAGAGAGGGCACAAAATGTCGAGGGAGCAGCAACTGAGCGATCCCGCACTCCGCTTCCGGGGCTGCCGCCCGCGATCGGTGCGCACTTCCCACACGCCGTCGCTGACCAGGTGGTGCAAGGGGTAAGCGGGCGTGGTCTTGTTCGGAGGGCCGTATTTCGGAGGGCCGTATTCGGTGAGCAGTCGTTGCACGTCCGCTCCACCGCGCTGTAGCGCAGGCCGCCCTCCGCATCCTCCTGCAACCGGCCGAGGGTGTACAGGAGATTGTGGTGCTCAACGACGACGACTGCGTCAGTGAGGCCGTCAGGAACTCTTCGCCTCGCACGTCAGCCCTTCGTGACGGCTCCGCTCTGCCGCACACGCACGAGTGCTCATCCTTGGTACCGGAGTACGGTGGCAACGCCCGCATTCGCTCCCTACAGTCACCGCATGGCCACCGAGGACGAGCACCGAAGTCAGCCCGGCATCGCCGCTGGCGGCAAGGTAGTGGTCCGACGATGAGGCCGACGGTGGCTCTGCGATGAGTGCTCCCTCGGACGGCTCCAGCTCGGGCGGGTTCGACTCCTCGCGCCGACACGTTGCGCTGCCGACGTGCAGAGAGTCTCCGTACGCGCCGTTGATGCCGAAGTCGGCGAGCTTGTAGAAGCCGCCCTTGCCGGTCTTTGCGGCAGTTATTCTCCAGCAGGGACGGTAGGCGCGGATATTCGGGCATGCGGAATAGGGCAGCCGCTTCAGCTCGACCTGGCGCGATGCCGCGAGACGCGCAGAGGGGCCCGAGCGCGCTGTCCTTCGGGCTACTGGGTAGCGTCGCCCTGGTGAATCTCAACCTCTTCAACGATGTGCCTGATGGCCTGACTCGACGAGCCCGATCGTTCGTCCGCGCCCACGGTACGACGGAGGCCAGAAACAGCACGTGGGACTTGGTCTTTCCCATGAGATCTCAGCTATCGCCTGCCTCGACGCCTCCTCGCAGCCCCCACTCATCAAGTCCCGAGTAGATCATCGCGATGCGGCCCTCGGGGAAGCCGAGGGACTCGGCCTCCCCGGTATAGGGCGCCACCAGAGAGTCAGGGCCTCTCCACCAGGTATCCGCGAGGCCCATCACCTCGTGCACCTGCTCGTACCCCGGCCACGATCGCCTGCGTGGCCGTGCAGGTCAGGCAGTGGTGAAGGCATTCTGGTCTTCCGGCGCGAGAATGGGGTTTCGGGGACGGCTGCTGCGCCACGACGGGATCGAGGACCAGTCCTGGATCCACGCGCGTGGGCGTAGGACTGCCGATCTCGAAACGATTCGCGAAGAGCTCCCCCCGGGCCGTGGCTCTGCTGACCGCGCACTCGTCAACGACGCAAACGCTGGTCGACCACGGCGAAGACGCCGGTGGAGGGGTCGGCGCCGCCCCCGGTGCGACTTCCTACCGGCGAAGGACGCGCATACGCGAAGTGGTCCACGCCTGATCCCGCGGAGACGTTGAACTTACTGAAACGGAGACCGATGTCGGCGATGGTGCTCCTGCGGCCGTCGTCGACATCACGTGGAGGCCGCCGGGGTCGGTGTCAGTGGACCGGTTCGAGATGGTCGGCGCCCGGGCGCCCGGCGCTCAGGTGGGCGGTGAGGAAGCGTGCGGCGCGATCGAGTGCGGCGTCCGCCTCGTCGAGGCGGCCGTAGTGGTGTTGGAAGACGTGGGGGAGGCCGGGGCCGACTTCGAGCGTGACCTCGACGCCGTCGGCGCCCGCGCGGCCGGCCAGCCGGACCGCGTCGTCGAGGAGCAGCTCGTTCGCCCCGACCTGCACGAGGAGTGGGGGCAGTCCGGTGAGGTCGGCGAACACCGGGCTGGCCAGGGGATGCGCTCTGTCGCCTGCGCCGACGTAGAGATCGGCGTAGGCGCGCACGTCGGCCTCTGCGAAAATGGGGTCGGCGCTCTCCTTGGAACGGATGCTTCCTCCAGCGAGGGTGAGGTCGGCCCAGGGGGAGAAGACGACCACGGCGGCTGGTTGCGGCAGCCCGGCCTCCCGGGCGGCGAGCAGCGTGGCGATGCTCAATCCGCCACCGGCGGAGTCACCGGCCATGACGAGGTCCCGTGGGTCGGTGCCCGACGCCAGCAGCTCGCGGTAGGCCGCGAGCCCGTCGTCGACAGCCGCGGGAAAAGGGTGCTCGGGCGCCAGCCGGTAATCCACCGACGTCGCGCGCAGCCCGGCGCGGCGGGCCAGTTCACCGACCAGACCTGCGTGGGTGTCCGGTGAGCCGATGACGTAGCCGCCGCCGTGCAGGTAGAGCAGCCGGCCGCGGCCGGAGGCTTCGGACGGCTCCAGCTCCAGGGTCGGCCGCCCGCCCAGGACGGTCCTGCGGGTGACCACGCCCTCCGGTGTGGGGCGGGTGACAGCCGCGGCGAACCCGCTGCGCTGCTCCTCGGGAGTGGGCCGCATCTTGCTGCGAGGGGCGGAACGGAGTATGGCGTCCAGGGCGTCGCGCTGCTGTCGGGACATGCGGGGCCTCCATGGGGCGGGGTGCGAGGATGGATTCCTGGGAATCCACCTGTCTGACCCCAACCGGATTCCAAGGAAGATGATTCCCGGGAATCTACTGGAAGGTTAATGTGAGCCACATCACTCCGATCTTCACCGATCTGGTCCGCGTCGAGACCCGGCTCTACAACGCGGTGAGCGCCCGGTTGCGCGCCGAACAAGGGCTGGGGCTCGGACAGTTCGAGCTCTTGGAGATCATCGACCGCGTGCCGGGGTGCCGCGTGCTCGACATCGTCGGCGAGCTGGCGATCACCGTGGGGGCCGTCAGCAAGGCGGTCGACCGGCTGGTGGCTGCGGGCTGGTGCCTGCGGGTCGCGCACCCCCAGGACCGCCGGTCGTCCGTCCTCCGCCTCACATCCGAGGGCGAGAAGCAGTTGTCCGCTTCCCGCCCCATTGTCGAAAGCGAGCTCACCTCACTGACCACGGCGGTTCCCCGCGACGACCTGGCCCGCATCGCCTCGACCCTGGCCATCCTTCGCGCAACCCTCGAGGCGGGCCCTACGGCCGGCCGGGACGAAGGGGAATGACCCGCGAATGGCAGCCGAACCCCCAGAGTTGAGTGACGCTGCTTGGCCCCGCAAGGCCGACATCACGAATTCAATTCCAGTAGCCTCTGAGAAAATCTCAGTGGTGGGTCGTGCCTCCGATGGTGCTCTCCGCCTGCGTGCCGCCCTGGCTCGCACCGCTCAGGCAGCGGGCCTGGTGCTTCCTCTCCCTTGCGCAGGCCGCTACCTCGAACCCCGGTCCTGACCGAACTACGCCCCACCCGGGGTGGCCGCCTTCGGGCATCCCGTCGGCAGCATGCGCGGCCTGACAGTCCAGTACGGCAGGCCCCCTGTGCCCACGCCAGTGCACATCAGCTGTCCTGTGCCAGTTCTCGTTCGGCGACCGACTGGAAACTGTGGGGCGGCCGGCCGGTGAGGCGCTGGACGGTGTCGGTCGTACGGTCCTCGGCTCCCTCGGCGATGGTGCGGTCCATGCCGGCCAGCATCGCGGCGAACTCGACTGGCATCTCTGCGGCCAGGCGATCCCGCATCTGTTCGTACGTCAGGTGGCGGTGGACCACGGAACGGCCGCTGACCCGAGTGAGGACGTCGGCGATGTCGTCGTGGCTGAGTGTCTCCGGTCCGGTGAGGACCAGGCCCGCATTGGGTGCCCGCTCGTCGGTCAGGACACGGACGGCGACGGCGGCGATGTCGTCGGCGTCGACGAAGCCGACCCGGCCGTTGCCGGCCGCAGTGCGGATGACGCCGTGCGCGCGGATGCTGTCGGCGTGGGTGTGCGTGCCGGTGAAGTTCTGCATGAACCACGACGGCCGCAGCACCGCCCACTGGTCGAACAGGCCGGGCAGGGCCTGGTGCACGGACCCCACGGCCGGGCCGCCCTCAGGGATGGCCGAGGAGCCGAGGAGTACCGCGCGACGTACGCCGGCGGCGCGGGCCTGGTAGAGGAAGGGCAGCATGCGCGCGGCCGGGTCCGGGTCGCCCAGGGGCGGGATGAGGTAGACGCGGTCGGCACCGCTGAGGGCGGCAGCAAAGGTGGTGGGGTCGTACCAGTCGAAGCGGACCGGTTCCGCGCCGGCGAGCGGGGTGCCGCGACGGCTGGCGGCCTTGACGCGGTGGCCGGCCGCTATCAGCTGCGCGGTGGTGCGGCTTCCGGTGGTGCCGGTGGCGCCGATGACCAGGACGGTGTCGATGGCGGTCAACGGCGACTGCCCTTGGTGAAGTCCACGCCGGTGTCGTTCGCGGCAAGCGGGTTCCAGTAGTCGCGGTAGGAGGTGAAACGTCCCTCCTCGACCGTCACGACCGCGATGTAGGTCATGTCGAAGGGGCTCGCCGTCTCCACCAAGCGGCCGACTCCGCGCATCTCGACCACGATGGTCGCGGGATCGGTGGTCTGGTGGATCTTGAGGTCGGGGAAGTCGTCCAGGTCGATGTGGTCGGGATAGGCGCGCATGTAGGCGCCGATGGCCGCCCGGCCCTCCAGTCGCCTGGGCCATCCAGGGGGAGCGAACGGGAACTCCATGACTCCGCCTTCGGCCCACAGACCGACCCAGGCCGGAATGTCCTTGTCCAGTAGTAGGCGCAGGCCGTGGCGGTACAGATCCGTCGGTGGGGTGATTTCGGGCACGAGAACTCCCTCCCATATGATGCGGACCGGCGGTCCGCTTCAGCGAAGATACGGACCGCCGGTCCGGATCGCAACTGGAGGAACCGCATGCCCGAGCGAAAGCCACGCAAGGACGCGGCCCGTAACCGGGCAGCCGCCCTTGTGGCCGCCGACACCCTCTTCGCTCAGTGCCGCAGCCCCGAGGAGGTGACCATGGCCGACATCGCGGCCGCGGCCGGCGTCGGCAAGGGAACACTCTTCCGTGCCTTCGGCGACCGCACCGGGCTGCTCCGCGCGCTGTATGAAGCACGGCTCGAACCCGTCAGGCACGCTGCCGAAGAAGGCCCGCCACCGTTTGGGCCCGCCACCCCGCCGCTTGAGCGCGTACCGGCCCTGCTCGACGCCGTCCTGTGCTTCAAGCTCGACAACCGCCACCTCGCCCTGGCTCTGGAGGGCACAGGCACGGACAGCCCGTATCGGACGGATCAATACGGGCGTTGGCACACCCTGCTCCGCGACTTGCTGGAGCAAATCCCCGACCTGACCGATAGCGACTTCATTGCCCACGCACTGCTCGCTGCCGCCCGGGCCGACCTCGTCGAGTACCTGGCGGGTGAGAAGGGCATGACCCGTGGGGAGATGCGCAGGCAGCTGGCGAGCTTCACCGCCAGACTCCTCGGCAGTCCTGTCCCCGGACCGGCCGAAGACTGATCACGGGCCGGGCGAGACGAAGGAGGCGGTCATGCCGAACGGTCGGACGGGCGCGGTGGCGTGCGCGGCGGTTGCGTGCTGATTCTGAGCTTCGGATTGCGGGAGGCCATGGTGGTGGGGCGGCTTCGGCGGACGGTATCCGCACCGAGGGTGTCGTGGTCGACAACGTCCAGGTCGACGACCCCGACGAGCACGAATGGGTGCCGGCCATGGCCTTCCTCGACCAGCAGGGCAACCGTGCGGAGTTCTCACCCCGGATGCGGGGGACCGGGCAGGGCCTGGCGACCGGCCGTGCGGTACCGGTGGTGTACCTGGGTACGCATCCCCGGACAGCACGGGTTCACATGTGGCGGCACATGACGGGGCAGCTGGTGTTCCTGTCGCTCGGCGGGGCGGCCTTCCTCGGTGCCGGCGTACTGATCGCCCTGACGAGCTGACGGCTGCGTCCTCGGCGAGCCTCGGTGCTACCGGCCGGAGTCGCCGCGTACCGCCGCCGCAGGTGCTGACAGGTGTCCGACTTCGCGCAGGCCCGGGCAGGCCTGCCGTACGGACCGCCGACCGGCACGCGCGACACGGTGGGCGGGGTCATCTTCGGGGTGCTCGTCGTCGGTGAATATTGCCGCGATCAACCAGCGGCGCCAAAAGCGGCCCCGCACCCGCCCCACCGGCGTGTGTCCACGCCGGCCCCAGGCACGGGCGCGCGGCGGTGTCATCGAGAACCCCGCTTCGTCCTCAGACGATGTACGCGCCCAGCGCTGCCGCAGTCATTCCCCCTGCGGCCACACATCCTTCTTCCGCAGGCCCACCGCCTGCTCGTCGCGTTCCAGGGCTCTGCGGGCGGGAGACTGCCAGGACCAGCCGTGCCGGTGCGGCAGCCGCCACACTGCCGCTGAAGAACAGTCCAACCGGAACTTACGGGTGATCAGCGCTCTGGGTCAGCCGTGCGGCCCGGGCCGGGGTCGGGGCGCTCTTGAGGAGTTCGCGGGCTTCGGGTCGGCACAGGCCGTTGGTCCAGGCGGCGAAGGCGGCCAGGGCGGCGGGGCAGTACTCGCGCAGCAAGGACCGGAGCTGGTTGGCGAGCTGCTGCTGGTTCCACAGCTGGTCCTGCTGGGCGCGGGCCAGGACGGTGATCGCGCGGCCGAGGTCGGAGTCGTCGGACAGCAGCCGGTGGGCGTGCATGTCGGTGCGGAGGATGTTGGGCGTCGCCGGGGTCGGACTTCTTGCGTGAGACGCTGTGCCAATGGCGGTGGCGGGCGGCGGCCATCGGGTTGATCGCGGAGACTTTGCGCTTGCCGGTCCCCAGCACCGCAAACGAGCGGGCCGCGGGAGATCACGATCGCGACCGGGATCGGGTTCTCCTCGGTGTCGCCGCACTCGGCGAGCAGTTCCAGCAGGATCTTGTAGCCGGCCGCGTCGTCGGTGATGTGCCGCCTGGCCAGCAGCTGGCCGGTGTCGTCGACCAGGGCGACGTCGTGGGTTCGTTCCGTCCAGTCGATTCCGCAGTAGATCAAGATTCCCTCCCCAAAGTTCGCCGCTTGCGCTGGTCACGAGCGCCATGCGGGCCACGCAGCGACTTAATCCCAGGCCTCGACCGCAGCACGGTCGGGCCTCCAGAATGCTCGGGCGTATCAAGAGGTCGCCGCGCGGCGGGCTGAGTGCGAGGAGCCCGAGCCTGAGCCCGATCCGGGCGGCTGCTGCGAGGCGGTCGAGGAAGTGGCCTCGGAAGTCCGGGCGCAGCTCGACCAGGGCGGCGTGCCGGCGCTGCTGGCGAAGCTGGACATGCTGCGTGAGTCGATGTGGCGCCGCATCGCCCACTACGAGGTCTACAGCGGTCACGCGGTCGTGATGGCCGTCGAGAAGGCGTGCGTGCCGCAGCTGCACCGGGTGAGACCGGCGGGCCGCTGCGCAGCTCATCCGGCTCCGCGCGCCCGTGCCGCGTGCTTGCGGCGACCCCGCGCTCTGGCTGCGGGAGGCCTGCTCGCGGTCGGCGCGCGGAACGTGAGGCACGGCGGTCCGCACCGCTTCTGCGGACGGTTGTCGCGTGTTGCCGCTTGGACAACGACGCTGCCAGGACGAGGAGATCACCGCCGATGAATGCCGAAGACGGTCCTGCCGTTCGACTCAATGGAGCATTTGCAGGGCTTCGGCGGCTCAGCGGCGGCGGGTCCAGGAAGTAGCGAGTGGAGCGGCCCGGTAGCCGGGGACCGATGCCGCGCTGAGGTTTTGTGCGACCGCTGCCGGCTCGACGGGCGCGGGGGCCACCTGCAAGCAGGCGGTCTTAGGTTGCGTGGTGCTCTGTCCGAATCGGCAGGCGACACCTGTCAGTTTAATGGTGATGAAGTCAGCGATCTGCGCGCCGAACTGGATGGGCTTCCCGTTGATCTTGATGTCACCAACAGTGAAGCCCTTGTCCTGAGGTACCTCGTAGACGAACCGCACAGGGTGGGCCTCGTCGCCGCGCTGCCTGATCCAGTAGTCCTTGGGATCGGAGCCGTCCGGGGTGGCCCAGCCGTCCGTGGCCAGTTTGTCGAAGTAGAGACCGACCGGGTCAGCGAGGGAGACGTCCGCCTTCTGTCGGGCGAGGTCGTTCACGGCTCCGCCGATGTGCGGGTCGCTGTTGCGCTCGGGTTCGCCGTACTTGCTGCAGTGGATGAGTTCCTGCTCGGTGGTCAGCTCGTTGCCGTCGATGACCCGCACGATGGTTGCTGCGGCGGCGAGTTCGATCTCGGCGCCCAGGGTGTTGTTGGGCTGGATCAGATGCATGGCGCCGTCCGTCGTGGAGTCGTTCCACCGGTTACGGGGGTTGTAGGTGCCGGTGGCTCCGAAGAGGTCGCTGTGCTGGACGTTCGGGTTGATGTGCCTCTGGTAGAGCTCAAGAACCTTGGCGGGGTTCGACTGGGCGAGCAGATGCCAGTACTCGGGGCCCTCGCAGGTGAACATGACCTTGGTGATCTTCCCGGCGGCGTTGTGGGTGACGCTCCACTCGCAGTACTCGTCCTGGACGTCCCGGCTGGCGTCGGCCCGCTTCCACCGCTGGGCGTCGGCGAGAGACTGGATCTTGACCAGACGGGGGAAGGCCGTCCAGGTGACGGTGGCCTCCTGGGCGTCGACCGCTGTGTCGGTCTTGGTGAGGTTGTAGAACTGGCTGCGAGGGCTGTCGTTGAGCACCTCATGGGGATTGGGGCCCGTGATCGAGTTGTCGACCCGGTCGCTGATGAACATGTTCCAGGCCTTCAGGCCGGTCTCGTCGAGATCGTCGAGGTGTCCGGGCGGGCCGTAGGAGGCGAGTAGGCTCATGGGGCACTCCTTCGCTGAGAGGTGGCCGGGGGCGGATGAGCCGCGGACGGCGGCTGTCAGGAGGTGGGCGTGACCGTGCCGTCGTCGTTCATCCTGAGCCGCGGGGCGCTCGCGGGGATGTTGGTGGTCGGCAGCGTCAGCTCGAACTCGTTGAGCCGCATCGCCTTGAAGTCGCGGCGGCGGGACTCTGCCAGCCGGACGTAGGCGCCGAAGCGGGCGGACTCCCGGGTTCGTTGGCCGATGTGACCGAGGTAGTCGTCGATCCGCTGGGCGAAGGCCTTGGGCCAGGTGTCGTCGGCGAGGACCCAGTCGGCGGCGAAACGCCGTTCAGGGCTGCTGGGCGGCAGACTCGTGGCGGCTTCCAGGATCGCCTGTGCGATGTGTTCCTGTAGCTCGGTCACGGCGGTCGGCTTGGTGGGGACATGGTTCATCAACTGCTCCCGGTCGGGGCTGAAGACCGGGTTGGTGAAATCGACCATGAACGCGCAAGCGGCGAACTTGGCCGTGATCAGGCCCTGTTCCACCATCTGCCGTACCACGTCGTTGTCCTCGCAGGCCGGCTCCGGTACGACGAAAGCGAAGAAGGTGTCGCCTGGCTGGGAGAAGCCGCTGCTCCTCTCCTCCAGGGAGAAGTCGAAGGTTGCAAGGCTCTCAACGTAGTGGGCGGCCGGGGCCATGGGAGGAACGGTGGCCGTGACGGGCAGTTCGAGATCACTCAGGAGCGCGTCGCTGTTCAGCCAGAAGCTCGGGGGCAGCAGCAGGTCACCGCTGGAGGGGGTGATCGTCGCACTCTGTGTCGCTGTACTGGCCAGGTTCACGGCGGTCGTGGTGAACAGATGGCGCATCAGCTGCTCGGGATGCTCCACGGTGCCGTCCTGTGTGACGGCTGCCAGGCGGGCGGCGGTCCAGCGGCTGATCAGAGCACGGACGGTCAGCTCGAGATTTTCGGCGCCGACGACCTGCTGATACAACGGGTCGGAACGGAAGGGGTCGTCCGGGGGCAGGCGAATCTTCGCCGCCTGGGACTGCCAGTTGCTCCAGGGCGCTTTCAGCTCCTTCATAACGACGCTGCCGTTGATGTGGCTGTCGAAGCAGCCGTGGCCGCGGGAGCCGGGGGTGAGTGCGGACCACGAGTTGCCTGCCCACACCCACACGGGGCTGATCCGCATGTAGTAGTTGAAGACCTTCGCGGCCGGATCCCAGGCGGCAACCTGCAGAAACGTCGCCGCCGGATCCTCGTTTGCCCCCGTGCTCACCAGCAGGTCCACGTCCCGGCCGGTGGCGGCGCGAGCGACGGCGAACCGCATGGCACGCGGCAGCTCGGGGGTGGAGCCGAGCGGGATCTGCCCCGCCTCGCCGATCAGATACACGGACTGGTTCGCTTTCGTCGCCGGCTCGGGCAGTCCGGCGAGGAGATCCTGCACCGTCAACGGGAAGGTGCCCTTGCGGAAGAACAACTCGGCCATCGGATCCCCCAGCTCCGCCAGCTCCTGGGCGGCCAGAGGACGGGCGTGCTGGTCGGCGCCCACCACGAAGCGGTATAGCCTCGGTGTTTCCCGGTCGTCGACGTCCGCGTCGCCCAGGGCGGCCAGGACCGCGCGGCTGGTGGGGCGTGTGATTCCAGGCGGAGAGCCGCGGGTCTCGGCGGTGCGAGCCTGCTGCAACCAGGCGGTTGCCCGACGGTGCTCTCGTATGCCGTCCACTGACTCGACCTTTCGTCGCCCGCATCTGGCCCAGCGAGGTGTGAGCGGTGTGTCAGGAGAGGCTTGAGTGCCTCGCACTCCATGAACAGTCTGCATCGCCCGAGGCCATGACGCATCCGTAGCCGTGGCCGCCTGCGTACGTGGCTAGTGGTGGCCCTCCGGCTCGCCCGTGCACATGGAGACGTTCAGCTCCTGAAGTACGGTGGCGATCGGATTGCCGACCGTGTTCGAACCTGCGCCGGCGAAGAGTAGCGCCACCACGAACCCTTGGTCGTCGACGATCACGGAACCCGAGTCACCGTGGTCGGAGAAGACGGCGTCAGGGGAGGCGGCGGCCGTGCTGCTCACCTGGTCGCGCAAGGTGCGCAGGCCGATGCTGTCTGTCGCCGTAGTCCACCTGGATGGTGGCCGAGATACCGTCGACTGAGCCGTGGGCAGCCCCGTCGTCCGCCCGCGCTTGCGTACGGTCATCCCGAGTCAGGCGGTCTTCGCTCCGCGCACGCCGCCGGTCTCGACGATGTCACACGACCTCTGCCGGTCCTCGTCGATGGAGATCACCGCACCGTCGACGTGGTCGGAGAGGACCAGGCGCAGGGTGGCTCCGAACTCTAGACGGCTCTTCTTGGTCGAGAACCCGTCTACCAGGGGCTTCACTCGTTCGTCAGCCCAACTGGCCACGTCCTGAGGCAGGTTGGACCAGGCTCCCCACGTTGTTCTCACTCGGTACCGATCCCGAGCTTAATTCGAAGGACGCCCACAACTCCTGCGCAACCTCCTGCCCCGGCCGATCCATAGCCGCTGAAGGAGCCCCGCGCCGATACCCGAGGACCAACTCCGCGCCCGCCACGTCCGGGAAGCAGCGGACGGCACTCTCGCCCGCTGGGCATCCAGCCCGGGTGCCAGCTGACCGTCGGCCCCTGACCGGAAGGCACAGCAGAAGCAGATGAACCATCGTGTGCAGCGCACCGGCAGGCTGACCACGGCCGAGGAGATCGGGCCCGATCCGGAACCGTTCGTATGACCCCTGATCTGCCTGCACTGCGACAGCCTCGTCGAACCGGTACGCGGCTACAAGAGCGTCCCGAGCCTCTTTCGCCTGGCCAAGGGGACCAACCACGAAGCCGGTTGCCTGCTCAGTGCCTGTTTTCGATTTCGGGGGCCGTAGCGGGGTCTGGTCTGCGGGGCTGGTGAGAACGCGGACATGACGGGGGTGCTGGTAACTGGTCTGTCAGGAGACGCAAACGGTGGGTGTGGGGGTCCGGGACTGCCGGCAGTGACCATGTGCGTTCTTCAGCGGACACCCGGTGAGGGCACGGCCTAGCTTGGTGTGCCGGCCCCCAGCAGGTGGCTGCGGGCGGGATAGGGCGGTCGGTGCCGTTCGAGTGGATGCCTGAGGCGGAGGCTGACCGGTGGGTGGTGGCGACCGCGTTCGCCACGGTGATGGCCACGGTGGCTGCCACCGCGGTCGGCTGGTGGGCCTGCCGTGAGCAGCCCGCCCCGGCCCCGCCGCCGGAGCATCCCACGGTGTCGCAGGAGGCCACTGCCTCCGGCCGGGCGGGGGTGAACGAGGTCGGCGCAAACCAGACCACTCCCGCCGCCGGTGCCAGCGGTAGGCCGGGGCGAGTGATGCAGAAGGCAGAGGCGTCCGACGATGCGTCGGTCACTCAGATCGGGGGGATCAGCACACGGGGCCGGGGGACGATGAACAGGAGTAGCGGCTCTGACCGCATCTCCCAAGAGGCCACCGCGTCCGACCGGGCAACGGTGAACCAGGCCGGGCGGGACCAGCACATCGACAACAGCACCAATGCGACGGTGCTGGGGGCGGGGGCCAGTCCAGTACCGGAGGCTTTGGCCGGGCTGCCGGTGGCAGTGGAGCTGGTCGGCGTCGGCGGCGTGCCGGTGATCTGCTGGATGCCCCCGGCCCCGCGGGGAGTTCGTCGACCTCGACAACGACACCCTGGAAGATATCGGCGGCGTCGACCTGGTTTTCGACGTCATCGGCGGAGACGTCCAGAAGCGATCCGCGCGCCTGATCCGGCCCGGAGGAACACTGGTGACCGTCGTTGGGCCGCCCGAGGCGCGGCCTGCCCACGGCCAGGCGATCGACTTCGTCGTCGAGTCCGATCGTGCCCAACTGGGTGAAATCGTCCAGCGGAGGCGAGACGGACGGCTGCGGACGGACATCGGCAACGTCGCGACCCTCGACGATGCCGTCGCCGCCTTCAACCCGACCGAGCGGGTCATGGGGAAGACGATCATCCGCGTTCGTCCGTAAGAACTCAGGGACGGCGACCGGGCCTCGTGGGTCAGCGTCAGCTGCGTAGCCCGGTCGGTCACGCCGTAACGGCGGCTCCCACATGCGTCGATCGCACAGTCAGCGGTGTACGTTCATTGATTGAGGCGCGGCGGTGTAGCCGCGCTCTCATGCCAGCTCGATCTGCGGGGTATGACGCCGAGCTTTGGCGGCGCCAATAGCTTGTGGACCGACGTGCCGTGCAGGCATTACGCGGCCTGCTCGCCCGCCGCCGTGTCACCTTCCAGCGCACCAAGACACGGAAGGAATCCCCCGACTCCGACCGTGAGGCGAAGCTGGACCGGATCGAGGAGGTCATTGACCGCTTCCCGGACCGGGTGTTCGCCTTCGACGAGTTCGGCCCGCTCGGGATCCGGCCCACCGCGGGCTCGGGCTGGGCCGAACTGAAGCATCCCGACCGGGTGCCCGCCAGTTACCACCGCACTCACGGGGTGCGCTGCTTCCACGGCTGCTACTCGCTCGGCGATGACCGCCTGTGGGGCATCAACCGCCGTAAGAAAGGGGCTACGAACACGCTGGCCGCGCTGAAGTCGATCCGCGCCGTCAGGCCCGACGGCGCACCGATCTACGTGATCACGGACAACCTGTCCGCCCACAAGGGCGCCGCCCTCCGCCGCTGGGCGAATCAGTACAAGGTCGGGCTGCGCTTCACCCCGACCTACGCCTCGTGGGCGAAACCGATCGAGACCCACTTTGGACCGCTGCGGCAGTTCACCATCGCCAACTCGAACCACCCCAACCACACCGTGCAGACCCGGGCCCTGCACGCCTACCTGCGCTGGCGCAATGCCAACACCCGCCACCGTGACGTCCTGGCCGCTGAACGACGTGAACGCGCCCGCATCCCCAGCGAGAAAGGCATCCGCCGGGGCGGACGCCCCCTCGCCGCTGTGGCCTGAACAACCTGGCGGACTTGTGCGGTCAGAGCCCTAGCTGACACCGTATCCGCCTTATCACCAACGGTGATCGCTGACGCCCTCGACCATGAGGGAGATGCCGATGCCCAGCAGCCAGACATCCTTGGCCAGCGCGGTTCCGGGCTCAGTGGGTCGCAGGCTGCCCTCCTTGCGCATGCCCGGCGCGCGCAGGTATAGCCCGAGCGTGCCGGCAGAGAACGCGGTCAGCGCGGCTCCGGCGACAGTGGCAGGGACCACCGGCAGGAGCAGCGCGGCGGCAACGGCGGTCTCCCCGGCCGAGAGCCACCTGACGAACGGCTGGGCATCGAGCTTGCCCAAGAAGGGGTAGGCGGTGGTGGCGAACTGCTGCAGTCCCTCAGCGGTGGCCTGGTCCGCGCCGCGTTTCGACAGCGCGGAGTTGAGGAAGAACGTGCCGACGGGGAGCCTGAGCGGCAACTGTCGCGCTGCGGCTCGCCAGGTGGAATCGGATGCCATGCCGAGCCTCCCAAAGTGGGCAGTTGGCCCCTGGAGAACGACCGTCGGCCTGTCCAGCACCGACCGAGTCACGGAACGTGACAGATCAAGGCGGAGCGGCACCACTTCTCAGCGCGTCGCGCAGCACTGAGACGGCCTGGGCAACGGCCGCACGGGTGGCATGGGTGTCGCTGAGAGGGTTGAGCATCATGAAGTCGTGGGTGATGCCGTCGTAACGGACGGTGGTGATGTCGACGCCCGCGGCGCGGAGCTTGGCCGCGTATGCCTCGCCCTCGTCGCGTAGGACGTCTGCCTCGTCGACGAGGAGGAAGGCTGGTGGGAGACCGGCGAGCTGATCGAGGGTGGCTTTCAGGGGAGAGGCGCTGATCTCGTTGCGCTGCGCGGGGTCGGGAATGTAGGCGTTCCAAAACCATTCCATGGCCTGGGCGGTGAGGAAGTAGCCGGTGGCGAGATCGGCGTAGGACTGGGTGTTCATTTCGGCGTCGGTGACCGGGTAGTACATGGACTGATGCACGAAGCGGACGTCGCCGCGCTCCTTGGCCATCAGGGCGAGAGCAGCCGTCATGTTTCCGCCGACCGAGTCGCCCGCCACCGCCATGCGGTCCGGATCGAGGCCATGGGCAGCGCCTTCTCGGACGATCCACTGAGCGGTGGCGTAGCCCTGCTCGATCGCCACCGGGTAGTGCGCCTCGGGAGAGCGGGTGTACTCGACGAACACGACCGCAGCCTGCGCCCCGTCCGCGAGCTCGCGCACCAGTCGATCATGGGTGTCGGCGTTGCCCAGAATCCAGCCACCGCCGTGCATATAGAGAACCACGGGGAGGGGTGGCGCGGCGCCGCGCGGCCGGACGATGCGGACACGTACATCGCCGACATCGGCAGGCACAGTGATCCACTCCGAGTCGACATCGAGTTTCTCGATCGGTTCGGCTTGAAGGTCGTCCAGCACCCTGCGGGCCTTCTCGGGCCCCAGTTCGTACAAGAACGGCGGCTGGGACGTGGCATCTGCGAACTGCTGGGCTGCGGGCTCCAGAACGATGGAGCGGGAGGGAGCGGTCATGACGAGTTCCGTGAGGTCGGGGGCTGAGAGATGCTGAGGACTCCTGCACGGCCTGACCGCGGAGCGTCAATGCGCCCCGCCACTGGGCAGGCAGTGCAGCATTGTCACAAGCAACAGCCTCGTCCCTCCGAGGCATGATCGCATCCGTGCAGTCGCACGTGGTGATCCCCATGACCTCGGCCGCGGCAGCACGGCCCATGGGAATCACGCAGCCCAGATGGACGGACTCCTGCTCACGGAGCGTCAGCCGCCCGGTGGAGACGTAGCTCAGAGCGCGAAGGATCTCCAGCTCCTTCTCGGCCGGTCCCAGCCGTCCGGCGCGTCGATCGTGAGCTGTGCGCGGATCCCGTGGGAGAGGAACGGCTCGAGCGGCTCCAGGAAGAGGGCGGCCGGCCTCGCCGAGTTGGCGAGGATCTTCCTCCGGTGGTTCCGGGCCTCCTTCATGGTCTTGCCGTAGAACAGCCGCCACCTGATGCCGAAGCGCGTGGCGTCGGGCGACATGCGCTCCGTGTCCCGGTCCGGGACGTTGAACACCGGTGCACCCTGGAGGTTTAGAGGGGGAGTTCGACGCTCTGACCTGCGTTTGGGCAGTGCTGGGGAGCAGCCCAGGTACAGCCCGCTGCAGGACGGTTTAGATCCAGGGAGACGCGCCGCGCCTGGTCGCTTCCCCAGTCCGTCCGTCAGTGGCGTAACGAGGTCCGTGGCGGTCTTGTACCGCTCGCGCCGACTCTGCCCGATGGCGATGAGACCGGCGGCCCGTTGTCAGACCCGGGTCCTACTCTCTGTGGCTGGATCGCCGCAAAGAGTGGTGCTCGGGTTGGAGGGAGAGGGCCGGCCCGTGCTGCTGACGGGCGATGCGGTCAACGCGGCAGACTTCATCGACCTCTCCCACGCGTGCGGCGCGCGGGTGCTGTACTTCGAAGCGACGTGTTCGCCGCGGAGGAGTTCGGCGTCTTGGACGACGACGGGCTCGAGCCCGAAGCCGGTGTCGAGGACCAGCTGAGCGCGAGGCTCAGGACGAGCTGACACGTCTGCGCCGGGCCGCGCGCACACGTGCCGGGGAGATCACGGCCGTGGGGATGTGCTTCGTGGTCGAGGGCCTGCCCCGCTACTGGACTGAGGAGGCTGCCTGGCGCACCGACCTGCAGGGCGCCTGGACGGAGTTCACTGAGTAGAGCCGCCTCTCCGCACAGGAGCGCGCCCAGGACGCCCGTCAGCGGGCCGCCGCCGAGGCTGAGCGGAGCGCGGTCGAGCTCGCTGACAATCTGGAGCAAACCAGCCACAGCGGCTGACCGGCTCCGCACTGCGTGCACGGCGTTGGCCACCACGATCTGCCGACGGGCAACCGTGCCCGCGCGGGTTGACCCATCACGATGTCGCTTCCTGGCGCAGTCCAGTACCGCCGGCTTCAGGACTGATCAGGGCTCGCTGACTCGAATCGAGGAGCGGGTGTCCAGGGCCTGGGAACCAGGGCAGGTCGTAGCGGGTGAGGATGATCAAGCAAGGGAGGCGGCTCTTGCGAGGACGTCCAGCTTGTCGCGTCATGCCAGATGCGTCCGTATCCATCAGCTCCGTCGGCCAGCCGCTGCGGAGGGCGGAAGCGGCACGGGCAGTCGGGACGAGCGAACGGACCCTCCAGCGAGCGGTGGGCAAGGTGCTCGGCGTCTTACCCCGGCGCGCGTGCGCGCGGCCCGGCGGAACTGAGCCGCAGCGAGGCTCGGCAGCTGACTGGGGAGCGGCCCGCGCAGTCACTCCTGGTCGGCCGGGTCCGGATGCGTCGGCGAGACGGTTCCGCCGCTTTTCGAACAACACCATCGGGAGGGGGCCACGGCTCCCGCCACTTCCCGGCCGGGTGCGGACACGGGAGCCGCCAGACAGCTCAGGTCAGCAAGCTGGTCGTGCCGTTGTTCGGCGGGACGACCCCGAGGAGGTCGTCGACCTTCTTGGCGCCGAGGGCCGCAGCTGGCGCGGTGTGGGGGCGTTGCGATCCACCCGGGCGGTCTCCGCAGGACGCGCGCCGGGCGAACCCTCGTGCAAGGTCGCCCAGGCGCATGTGCCGTACGGCGTACGGTGCACACCGCACTGCCGGCTCAGCGCCTCCACCAGCAGAAGCCCCCGGCCGCCCTCCGCGAGGTCGCCGTGCGGGGTGGAGGCGACGGGCCCGTGCCGCGTGCCACTGTCGAAGACCTCGATCCACACGTCCGTCGGGGAACGCGTGAGCCGGAGGCTCACATCGGCGGAGCCGCTGTGCCGGACCGTGTTGGTGACGAATTCGGAGACCACGACGCGCACCGCGTCGGCCACCTCCTCACCGATCCGCCACGCCGTCAGCTGTGCCCGGGCGAAGGCTCTGGCCTGCGGCACCGCCCGTTCTTCGGCCGGCAGTGCGCAGACCGCGAGGGCGCTGGGGTTCTGGGGGCGCGGCTCCGGGTCGTCGGACACCGCTCCCCCGGGGCGGCGCATGTCTCGGTCTGGGGCAGGCATGGTGACTCCTGTCATGAGAGACGTAAGGTCATACGACGATGAGGACATGGAGCGTGCGCGGTCCGTGCACGCCTTCCACCCGGTCGAGTTCGATGTCGCTGGTCGCGGAGGGCCCGGAGACGAACGTCAGAGGCCGGGCGGGCTCCAGGCGTGCCAGTGCCTCGGGGACACAGGCCACGACCTGTTCTGCCCGTAGCACGCACACATGGTGGTCGGGCACCAGGGTCAGAGCGCGTCGTCCCTGTCCCGGACCGCCGTCCAGGACGAGGGTGCCGGTTTCGGCGATCGCGACCGCGACGGTAGTGAGGACGCTGTCGACCCGGTCCAGTTCGCGGACGGGCAGCTGCGGATGGTCGTCGAGCACCCGGACCGGGTCGAGTTCCGCCTGCCAGGCAGGCGGGAAGCCCCGCGGCACCACGACGCAGGCGGCATCGCGGGCGGCCAGGGTCCGCGTGATGGCCGTGGGCACCGTCCCGTCGGCCACCAGCCGTACTGAGGCACCGTAGTCGGCAAGCCTCCTGGTGAGCAGTTCCACCGCCTCCGGAGAACCGGCAGCCGGCATACCGTCCGGCGAGTAGTTCCGGGTGACCGGCACGTCCTCGGGGCGCTCGTCTGCGGGGACGTCCGCGAGCGCCCGCCGGATGCGGCTGAGCACCTCTGTCCGCGCGTTCACCGATGTGTCCTCCTCCACCAGGCCCGGAAGCTCTCCCGGGCGGGCGCCGGTACGTCACGTGCCTCGGTCCATGCCGCGGGCGGGCCGGGCAGCCGGCTGATGCGGCCGTCGCGGGCGGCCAGCCGCCCGGCCGTGGCCGCCGCGCGCTGCGCCGCGGCCAGCCGGGACGGACTGGAGAGCACCGAGCGTGCCGCCGCCATGGCCAGCCGCTCGGGGCTCGGCACCCGGCGGGTGCGGGCCTCGTCGACCACCCTCGCCCGCAGATGGACCAGGACCTCCGGAATGTTGATCTTGACTGGGCAGACTTCGTAGCAGGCTCCGCACAGCGTCGAGGCGTACGGCAGGGAGCGGTCGGCCTTGGCTGCCGTGCCGCGCAGTTGCGGGGTGAGGATGGCGCCGATCGGGCCGGGGTAGACCGAGCCGTAGGCGTGTCCGCCGACGCGCTCGTAGACCGGGCAGACGTTCAGACAGGCTGAGCAGCGGATGCAGTTGAGGGCCTGGCGTCCGACGGGGTCGGCGAGCGTGTCGGTACGGCCGCCGTCCAGGAGCACCAGATGGAAGGTGCGCGGCCCGTCGTCGGCGGTGGTGCCGGTCCAGGTCGAGGTGTAGGGGTTCATCCGCTCACCGGTGGAGGAGCGGGGCAGCAGTTGGAGGAAGATCTCCAGGTCCTGCCAGGTGGGGACGACTTTCTCGATGCCGACGACGGAGATGAGGGTCTCGGGCAGGGTGAGGCACATCCGCCCGTTGCCCTCCGACTCCGCGACGACCGCGGTGCCGGTCTCCGCCACCAGGAAGTTCGCTCCGGAGATCCCGACCTTGGCCCGTAGGAACTTCTCTCGCAGATGCCGGCGGGCCGCCTCGGCCAAGTGCCGCGGATCGTCGCTCAGATCGGCCGGCGCCGGACTGCCGTGGTCGCCCATGCTGCGCAGGAAGATCTCCCTGATCTCCGCCCGGTTGCGGTGGATGGCCGGTACGAGGATGTGCGAGGGCTGGTCCTCGCCGAGCTGGACGACCAGTTCGGCCAGGTCGGTCTCGTACGCGGCGATGCCCGCGTCGGCCAGCACCTCGTTCAGGCCGATCTCCTGAGTGGCCATCGACTTGACCTTGACCACCTCGCGCTCGCCCGTGGCCCGGACGAGGTCGACGACGATCCGTGCCGCCTCCTGCCCGTCGCGCGCCCAGTGCACCTGGCCGCCCGCTGCGGTGACCCGCTCCTCGAACTGCCGCAGGTAGTGGTCCAGGTGGCGCAGCGTACGCTCCTTGACGGCCCGTCCGGCCTCGCGCAGCGCCTCCCAGTCGTCCACCTCGGCCACCGCCTCCGCACGCTTGTGACGGATGGTCGTGGTGGCGTGGGCGAGGTTGTGCCGCAGCCGGGTGTCGGCGAGGGCGGTGCGTGCCGCAGCCGGGAACGTGGGAACGCCCAGGAAGGTGGGGCCGCTCATTGGATACTCGTCCTTTCCGAGATGTCAGGCTGCTTCCTGGACCGCGGGAGACGCCGCGACAGCGACGGGGCGGCCGGTGTCCGGTCCTCCTCGGTGGCGGCGAGGATCTCGGCCAGGTGCAGGGTGCGCACTCCGGTGCGCAGCCGGGAAAGAACGCCGCCGATGTGCATCAGACAGGAGTTGTCGACCGCGCACAGCACCTCCGCTCCGGTGTCCAGCACATGCCGCGTCTTGTCCGCGCACATCGCTACCGAGGTGTCGGCGTTCTTCAGCGCGAAGGTGCCGCCGAAGCCGCAGCACTGGTCGGCGGCGGGCAGTTCGACCAGGTCGATGCCGCGTACGGCCCGCAGCAGGCTGAGCGGCTTGTCACCCACGCCGAGCATGCGCTGAGAGTGGCACGTCGGGTGGTAGGTGACCCGGTGCGGGAAGTAGGCGCCGACGTCGGTGACGCCCAGCACGTCGACGACGAATTCCGACAGCTCGTAGACGTTCGGCGTGGCCCGCACCGCCTCCGACAGCCGTGCGTCTCCCGCCACGTCGGCCACTCGCCCGTGGTACTCGCGCACCATGGCGGCGCAGGAGCCCGATGGGGTGACGACCGCGTCGTAGCCGGCGAAGGCCTCGGCGAAGCGGCGCACGAGCGGTACGCACTCCCGCTGGTAGCCGGTGTTGAAGTGCATCTGGCCGCAACAGGTCTGGGCGACGGGGAAGTCCACGACACAGCCCAAGCGCTCCAGCAGCCTCACGACCGCCCGGCCGGTCTCCGGGTAGAGCGTGTCGGTCAGGCACGTGACGAACAGTGCGATCCGCATGATTCCTCCGGTCGGTGAGGGCGCGTCGCCGCTCATGGGAGCATCCGGGCGAGCAGGGTCGACTGCAGCAGGACCAAGACGCAGAGAGCCAGCAGGAGCAGCAGGCTCCACTTGATCGCATGCCGGAACAGCACCGACTCCCGGCCGACGAGGCCGACCGCGGTGGCCGCGATCGTGAGGTTCTGCGGGCTGATCATCTTCCCGACGACGCCGCCCGAGGTGTTGGCCGCGACGAGCAGGGTCGGATCGAGCCCGGCCTGGTGCCCGGCGGCCTGCTGGAGGGTGGCGAACAGCGCGTTGGCCGAGGTGTCCGAGCCGGTGACCGCGGTGCCCAGCCAGCCCAGGATCGGCGAGAGGAAGGCGAAGGCCGAGCCCGCACCGGCGATCCAGGTGCCGATCGTGATGGTCTGGCCCGACAGGTTCATCACATAGGCGAGCGCCAGCACCGACGCGACGGTGAGCAGGGCCCAGCGGAGCCTGACCACGGTCGCGCCGAACTCCCGGGCCGCGGCGAGCGGGCTGATCCGGTAGACGGCCGCGACCAGCACACCGGACAGCAGCAGCAAAGTGCCCGGGGAGGACAGCCACGGGAAGGTGTAGACGGTGGCGGTGGACGGCTTCCCGGCGGCCGTCAGGACATGTCCGTCCAGACCCGGCCAGCCGATCTTGAGATCGGTGTCGGCGAGGAAGTCCCTGACGGGTGTCCACAGCTTCGCCAGGGAGAAGACCGCGATCACGATCAGGTAGGGCAGGAAGGCCATGACCAGCCGGGGTCCGTTGTCCGGCCTCTCGGCGGTCGCCGTGCCGCCGGATGTCCGGCGGGTGCCGGTGGCCGCGCCGCCGGGCTCCCCCGGCTCGCCCGACGACGGGCCGCCGGGCGAGCCGGCGCCGGGGCCACTGCCGCCCTCCGCCTCGCGCTCTCGCAGCAGGTCTGCCCTGGCCTGCTCCCCGCCGCTGGGCTGCCAGACGCGGAGGAAGAGCACGACCGCCACCAGGGCCGCAAGTGAGGCGATGATGTCCGTGAGCTCCACCGAGATGAAGTTGGAGCTGACGAACTGGGCGAGCGCGAACACCGCACCGCAGACCAGTGCCACCGGCCAGGTCTGGCGAATTCCGCGGCGACCGTCGACGAGCACGACGAGTAGCAGCGGTACGAAGAGGGCGATCAGTGGTGTCTGGCGGCCCACGTAGGCGCCGATGTCCGTGTAGGGGATCTTGGTGAGATTGCCCGCCGTGATGATCGGAATGGCGATGGCACCGAAGGCGACAGGTGCCGTGTTGGCGACCAGCACGGTGACCGCCGCGCGTACGGGCGCGAAGCCCAGAGCCATGAGCATGACGCCGGTGATCGCGACGGGGGCGCCGAAACCGGCCAGGGCCTCCAGCAGGGCGCCGAAGCAGAACGCGATGATGACGGCCTGGATCCGTGGGTCATCGCTGATCAGGCCGAAGGCGCGGCGGAGGTCCTCGAAGCGGCCGGTCACGACGGTGAGCTGGTAGAGCCAGAGCGCGGTGACCACGATCCACATGATCGGGAAGAGGCCGAAGGAAGCCCCTTCACTCGCCGACAGCAGGGCGAGCTTGGCGGGCATGCCGTAGCACGCCAGGGCGACGGCGATCGCCACGGCGAGAGCGGCGAGCCCGGCCCAGTGGGCCTTCAGCCGCAGTCCGCCGAGGAGCGCGAACAAGATGAGCAGGGGCAGGCAGGCGACGAGAGCGGAGAGCGCCAGGCTGTCCGCCAGGGGGGAGAGATCTGGCTGGTACATGCAACCCTCACATCAGGTCTTGGTCAGACCATGGTTTGGCTTCTCCACGTTTACACCCCCGTGCGGCCGCTTCCAAGAGGGCTGAAGCGAGAAAATTGCTTTGGTCTGACCAAGGAGTGGGCCCCTCAAGATATGATCAGAAGGGAGGCGAGGCGTCATTCCGGGATGAAAGGGCTTTCCATGGCGGAGTCGAGCGCGGCCTGGGAGCCGGTTCCGCGTTCCCGTACCTTCGAGCTCGTGCTGGCCCGGATCGAGGAGCAGATTCTGGCGGGCAACCTGCGCGTGGGTGACCGGCTGCCGCCGGAGCGCGAGCTGGTCGAGCTGCTGGGGGTGAGCCGGGCCGCCGTCCGGGAAGCCCTGCGGGTCCTGGAGGCCCAGGGGGTACTGCGCTCCCGCGTGGGCACCGGTCCGGGATCGGGCAGCGTGATCACCGCCATGCCCAGCAACGGTCTCACCCAGTTGCTGCGGCTGCACCTGGCGCTGGCGAACTTCCCCCTCCAGGACGTGGTCGAGGCACGGGCCACGCTGGAACGCGCGAGCGCCCGCCTCGCCGCAGGCCACGCGAGTGACGAGGAACTGACCCGGATCCGGGAACCGCTCATCCACATGGATGACAAGGCCCTGGCCCGCGAGCAGTTCAACGACTACGACACCGCGTTCCATGTCGCCATCGCCGAGGCCGGAGGCAACCGGCTGATGGCGGACATGACCGTCGCCGTGCGCAACGCCGTACGGGGCACGCTGCTCACCGCGTTCCACAAGATCGGCGACTGGGAGCCGATCGCAGCCCGGCTGCGGGCGGACCATCACGCGATCTACGAGGCCATCGCGGCGGGCGACGTGGAGCGCGCCGGCGATCTGGTGGAACGGCACGTCCGCGGCTTCCACAACGACGTGGTCCGCAAAGCCCTGGACATGCCGGAGGCCGGAGTCCCGGAAACGACCGGGGGCGGGACGACCGGGACGGAGCCGGCCCAGCCCTCCATGCCGTGACTCCGCCGGTGATGTTGCGGGGGTGTGCCGTGGTGGTGGCCGCGGCCTGAAACCGGCCTGATCGGCGGCGTGTTGCCGGCTCGCCGTCGATCCGGGCAGGGTACGGGCCGCTGCGGCGAGTTTGTGCCGAACCGGGCTGTCCCCGGACAGCGGTAGCAGGAGCGGCGCCGCAGTCCACCGCCCGCTCCCAGACGCCGAGTTCGCGCCGGACACGCTTTGGTGAAACAGGCGGCATCCGCCGTGGCAAGCGCTCCCGGCGGCGCCCTCCTCGCAGGCGGATCGAAACGTGTCGGGGACGGCATTCCTACGCGACCGGTGCTCCGCGAGGGCAGGACATACCGGCTCGTCCTGACGTGCACGGGGAAGGGCAGTGCACGCCTGGCCACCGCCCCCACGGCGTCGGGCTCCGACGCGACGGTTCCCTGCGAACAGTCCCTGGTCCAGCAGCGCATCAAGGCCGATGGGCCAGTCCGGATTGATGTTGCCGGCACCAAGAGCTCCACAGGTGTCCTCGCCTGGCAGATCAACGCCCTCTAGAAAACGTCTCAAGAGAGCCACTTCGGCGGCCTGCTGCTCGACATCACGGGCTGGCGGCTGGACGAAGTCGACGACGGCGCTGCCCTGCCCACCGAGCTCGGACAGTTCCCTGGCGGGCACAATACGGGGGCCCGCTCGGCGAACTCCTGGTAGGAGCGAACGCGTTCACCGATGGCGGCAGCAGCCCGCGAAGTCCGGCTCGTGCTTCCCCCCTGATCAGCGGACCGGTGCCGCGGCGGTGCTAGGAGCGGGAACCACGATGGTCAGCAACTCCGCGGCGCGCTGCGGGGCGAGGTGACACTTCACAGGTCGGTGCGCCGGACGGCGACCACCGCGCTCAGGTCGGCCGCCAGCGGCAGGTCCACGGTGCGCAGGGCCGGATGCTCCAGCCAGTGCAACCGGGCGGTGTCGGTGCGCCCGGCGTACGAGGGCGGCCACGTCCGAGAGGGCGTGAAGTCGTCGACGACGAGCACGCCGCTGGGCTCCAGCAGCCGTTCGGGGTCGGCCGCGCCGCTCCCCTTGGCCTGACCGCCGCCGTCGAGGACGACCAGATCGTAGGGCGCATGGGCGTAGATCTCGGTCCAGTCCGCGCACAGCACACGCACCTGCGGCACATCGGCGAAGACGCCGGCCGCCACCTTCGCCCGCGCGGGATCTAGCTCCACGCTGAGGAGTTCCACGCCGGGTCCCGCCCCGTCGGCCAGCCAGGCGAGGCCCACCCCGCATCCCGTGCCGGTCTCGGCGATGCGTCGGCGGGCTCCGCCGGCCAGCAACTGCAGCAGACGGCCCTGCTCGGGTCGGCAGGAGTGGCCGAAGCCGTGCCCACACGCGGCCGAGACAGCGCGCTCGACGAGCGGAGGCAGCGTTCCGGCACGGGTGCGGTGGGCCGCGGTTCCGTCGATCGACATATCCCTCAGTATGGGCCGACCCGGAACCGCAGGGGCCGGATCCCCCTGATTACACGGCGACGTCATCCGCAGCCGACCTGGACGTGTCTGAGAACTGGCGGCACCAGCCCACGCGCACGCTCTCGTTCTGCTCTTCGCCCTGGCCATCGGCCTCCTGCTCCTGGCCGTCGGGTATGTCGGAGCGGACGGTGTGGAGGTGGCTTGCGCAGGCCGGAGCCGAGCACCGGATGGCGGCCGGGCCGGGGGCGAGACGGGTGAACTCGACTCCGATATCCCGATACCGGGCCCTGACTTCGCCGAACGGATCACAGGGCTCTTCGAAGCGGCCGCGAACAGGCGGGACATCTCCGACACCCTCCCTGCCTGCTCCGCCGCCCGGGAACATGCCCCTGGATCCGGACCAGGCCACCCACACCGTGTTCGTCGCGCGTCAACACATCCAAGAGCCTGCACAGCGGTGAATACTCCAGCCGGCAGGGCACCGTTCCGACAGGACGGCACCACCCCGCACTCAGCCCGGGATCCGGTGCCGTCAGCGGCCCGTAGCGTCGCTCGTACCTCACCCGCCCGCAGGCGCACCCGTCCGCGCGGGTGGTGACGGCGTCGCCACCATCGTTCTGCAGCGCCAGCGGGTAGTCGAAGCCCCGCTCCGCTGTTCCGGGTGTGGGTGGTGTGCGGGGCGGGATCAGGCCCCGGCATTGTGGGCGTCATCGGCCGGATCCTTGGTGACGCCGGGATCAACATCGTCGGCATGCAGGTGGCCCGTGCCACCAAGGGCGGCGACGCCCTGGTCGCGCTGACCGTGGACGATTCCAGTCCACAGCCGGTGGTGGCCGAGATCGCCGAGGAGATCGGCGTCACCTCGGCCTGCGCGGTCAATCTGGTGGACTGACCGCCCGGTTCGCCTTATCCGTCGTGGTCCCCCCGCACACAGATGGCGCGGGGCGGGGGGGGGTGGGGTGGGGGTTG
>NZ_JBSFKD010000046.1:32190-66004 GCF_053598395.1 Streptomyces sp. NPDC001135
GCTCCTTCCACACACCGGCCACACCCGGCACCTGCGCCTGCCCCCCGAGGATGCCCTCGGTGCCCACCTCGCGGGCCACGCGCGTGAGGCCACGGACTGTGCGCTTGCTGTGTCCGGCGGACAACCAACTGTCCCGTTTCTCACGTCTACATGTGCGCCGGCCCCGCGGCGGGGAGCCGGAGCCGTCACGACGAGTAGGGGAGCGCGATGGGATGGTCCAGGCGGGTGGCCTGGCTGGTGTCGGGGATCCTGCTGAGTGGCTGTGTCTTGACGGGAACCGCGTTCGCCGCCTCCGGTCCGAAGCTCGACGTGGAGATGTTCGGCAGCGACGGGGGCCGCCCCGGGCAACTCGTGGACCTGTCCCTGGAGGGCGTGCCGCGGGGATCGAAGGTCGTGACCGCCATCTCGTCGGCGTTCTCCGGCCCGGTCGCCTTGAAGTGGTCCGACGACGACGGTCGCTTCGACGCGGTGGCCACACTGGCCATGTCCGACAAGCCGGGTGTGTATCCGCTCGTCGCGAAGATCGGTGACCGTGCCGTGGCTCAGAACAAGATACGGGTCCTGCCGTCCCATCGTCCGTCGTTCGAGGTGCAGGCTGGCTACGGCACAGCCGCCCGGCCGGGGGAGCAGATCGACACGGAGTTCGACGACCTGTACCCGGGAGAGACCGGTACCGACTTCACCGTGCGTTCCACCGCACTGGCCGATCCGGTCCGGCTCGTCCACGACAACCAGTACGACCACTACACCCCCCGCCTGTTCACCGGCCGACCGTACCTCCGCCCGGACGTGAAGGACGGTACGTACGCCTTCGACCTGTACGGGCCGGATGGCCGCCGGGTCGCCGAGAAGTCCCTCACGGTACGGGCGGCACGGCCGGGTGACAGCGACTACCTGGGCAAGGCCCGCGGCCCGGTCTTCTCCCCGACGTTCGACCTCGACACCGCCCGCGAGCACGGCTACCGCGTCCGCGCCGGAGGAAGGGTCTACGTGCTGTGGAAGGACACGTACCCGGACCCCGGCGAGGAGAACCGGCTCTCCGCCACCTCCCCGGCGTTCACCCAACCGGTCAACCTCAGGCGCGACGACACCAAGGCCGCGGACGGCGACGACCCGCGCTACTACGCCATGGCCACCGTTCGCACCGGTCTCACGCCCGGCACGTACCCGGTCACCGTGGTCGCGCACCACGGCCGGGTGAAGAGGACCGGCCACCTGATCGTCACTGGCCGTCCGGTCGCCAAGCGCAGCGTCACCGCGGGCCCCGGCACCGGCTGGCTCGGCGCGTCCGGTGGCCTGCTGGTCCTCACCGCGCTCGCTGTGTACGTCGTCCGCAGGCGCCGCCACACCACGGAGTAGCGGCCACCGCCCGACGTCCGGCGACCGCCGCACCGGACCGTGACCGGCAGCCCCAGGCCGACCCGGGCACGTCGGCCGCGCGCCGGCCTTCGGACCTGGAGCCGGGGGAGTGGGAGATACCCCGTGTCCCGTTGCAGTACGAGCGGGCGGTCCTCGTCGACGCGGTGGTGGTGCGCTTTTCACGGGCGGTGATCCTATTGCGGCTCTCTGCCTGACGTCTCGTCTGGAAAATCCCGATCGGCCGGCACCTGGCCTCCCTGCCCTTCATCCTGGACACATGAGGTCCAGTGACCCCGCCCCGGCACACCCGCAGCCATCGATCACAGCGGTGACGCGGTACGAGATCTTCAACTACCTGCGCGGAATATCGAGCCCCTGGTGCGGGACACTAGACGAGGTCACGTTCGTGGAGGACCTCTACGACCTGGACCAACCTACGTACGAGAACGGTCGGCTCCCGACCGTCCGCGCTGACATCCAGCAGCACCGGATTAACAACGACGACCTGCCCGACGACTGGATCTTCGAGGATTCTCGGTTGGGGCTCTCCGACGGACCGGACGAGGTGCTGCTCGCCTTCCTGGCGCGAACCGTCCATCCCGAGGTTGCGGCTGGTGTCGAAGAGGCGACGAAGCAGGTTGAGGAGCTGAACCGGCTGCTGGCACCGGATGGATGGGGTCTGCGTCCATACGAGTTCCTCTCGGGCCGCCCTCTCTCCACACCGGTCCGGCTTCCGCCCGCGGGACCGCTGGTCCCGCTGCCGCTGAACGACGAGGACACCAGCAAGCTCGATCTGGTCCTCGGGCGGACTTAAGCCTGGCGGGAGTCGACGCGTGGCGTGGATTCAGGCGCGGCGGGCGAAGCGGGGGCCTGAAGCCGCTACTGTGGCGGCTCGTCTGATCTCCGTTTCGCCGAGGAGCAGCCTGATGCACAGCGTCCCCTTCCGTGTCGTCGTCACTGGCGGCGGGACGGGTGGACACACGTATCCCGCCCTGACGGCGGTGCGCACTCTGCAGGCACGGCTCGCCGGTGAAGGCCGGGCGCTCGAGACGCTGTGGATTGGAACGGCTGACGGTTTGGAGGCGCGGGTGGCCCCGGCTGAGGGCATCGCGTTTACCGCGGTGGCCACGGGCAAGATCCGCCGCTCCAGGAACCCGCTGAAGCTGGCGTCCCCGGCGAATGTGCGGGACATGGCGCGGGTGCCGCTCGGTGTGCTGCAGGCACGGCGGGCGATCGACCGGTTCCGGCCGGATGTGGTGCTGGCGACGGGTGGTTATGTGGCGGTGCCGGCCGGGCTTGCGGCGCGGATGTGTCACCGGCCGCTGGTGCTGCACGAGCAGACGGTGCGGCTGGGGCTGGCGAACCGGAAGCTGGCGGCGTCGGCTGCGCGGATCTGCGTGTCGTCGGAGTCGACGCTGGCGCTGCTGTCGGAGTCGGCGCGGCAGGTTGCCGTGGTGACGGGTAACCCGGTACGGCCGGAAGTCCTGTCCGGACACGCGGACAGGGCCGTGCAGGCGCTGCGGCTGTGGGGCTTTGACCGGCAGCGGCCGACCGTGTACGTCACCGGCGGTGCGCAGGGCTCGCAGCAGATCAACGAGCTGGTCGGCGAGGTGCTGCCGTGGTTGCTGCAGCAGGCGAACGTGGTGCATCAGTGCGGCCCCGCCAACGTCGAGAGCCTGCAGACGCGGGCGGCTGGGCTGCCCTCCGAGCTCGCGGGCCGGTACTACCTGGCCGGGTTCGTCGGTCCGGAGCTACCGGACGTGCTGGCCCTCGCCGATGTGGTGATCTCCCGCAGCGGTGCGGGGACGCTGGCGGAGCTGACCGCGCTGGGCAAGCCCGCGGTGTTCGTACCGCTTGCGTCGTCGGCGGGCAACGAGCAGGCGCACAACGCGCGGCACTTGCAGGAGGCGGGGGCAGCGGTCGCGCTCGAAGGTGACGTGACGGCGGACCAGGTGCGCAGCGCGTTGGGCCCGCTCCTTGCCGATGCCCACCTTCGGTGGGGCATGGCGGAGCGGGCCCGCGCGTACGGCCGTCCGGACGCGGCCGACAGGCTCGTGGACGAGATCCTGTCCGCCGCGTCCGGGCAGCCGGTCACTGCTGGTCGACGTGGAGAGCCGTCCCCGCCTCGATGAGGACGGCGCAGGCATTGAACGCCTCCTGGTCCTTGCCGATCCGGTCGGGCACGTCGCGGTCGCCGGGGTAGAGCCCGAGCTTGCGCTCGTTGGCCTCTCCACAGATCGCGCGGAGCGTTCGAGGACGGCGGTGTCCATCGCGAGGACGCTGTCGGCCCAGTTGAGCATGTCGAGGGTGATCTGCTGGCCGCGGAGGGCGGTGAGGCCGAGGCCGAGGCGCCGAGCAGAAGCGATCATCAACTCGTTGGCGGGCTCACCCGCCCATTGCCCGATCAGCCCGGCCGAGCGGACTTCCAGCTCGGCAGCGCCCCGCCGGGCGAGGGCGAGCGCGGTGAACGGCGATCGGCTTCGATGTCCTCCGGCACGGCCAGGAACACGGCGCCGGGGCGTTCACGCTGTGCGGTCTTGAACGCCTTGCGCGTCATCTCCGGCACCGCGTCTGGACACTCGATGCGTGCCGACCACTGGGTGACGGGAGTGGATACGGCGAAGCGAGCCCTGGGCGGCCAGAGCCACCATCGGCGCACCGGTAGTCATGGCGTCCGCGGTACCGAGCAGCAGATCAGGTCGACGGAGGCCGGTGGGCCACGCTCGAAGGCGTGGCAGGGGTCTGCACGGGCGCCACAGTGGTCGAGGAGGCCGTTGCCCGCTACGGAGAGCGTTACGGGCGTACGCCGGCGCCGGACCCTGAGCGTGTCGTCGTCCGGATCTCAAAAGAGCGGGCGATGGGGCAGATCCACGCTCCGCGCCCCGGGGCGCCTCAGACGCTGTGGCGTAGCGCAGACATCCCAAAAGCCGTGCACCTGGGCTGTGTACCGGCCCTGCTCCGGCGCATGCTGGTGTCATGGTCGGGCGCCCTCCTGTAGTCGTGCTCCCGCCGTCGCAGGACGGCGGACGGCGGGTGACGGTCCGCGGCGAGCGCATGGGCACGGCCTACAGCCTGTTCGACGTGCTCGACTTCCTGCACCGTACGGGCCTGCCGACCGCCGACATGGCGATCGACGACCCCGAGCTGATCGAGTGGCGCGGCGGCGGGCCGTACGACTGGCCCAACAGCGTGTAGTCCCGCGTGGAGCGCGGTCGGCGAGGCGATCTCAGCCGGCGTCGCAGCGGGCGCGGATCTCGGCGGCCTCCTGTTCTCTGAGGTCAGGCGGTACGTCGCAGCCGCGACCGCCGCCCTTGGTTGGGTCCTCGTACTGGACGGTGAGTTCGTCGTGCCGCACGACGGTCACCGAGCGGGTTGGCCGGGTTGAGCCAGATACGCTGGTGGGGTGATCGAGAATCTTCCCCCCTGCCCGAAGTGCTCCTGTGAGTACACGTACGAGATGAACGCCCTGGTGGTGTGCCCGGAGTGCGGCCATGAATGGGTTCCCGCCGAGGCTGTCACCGAGGGTGGCGAAGCTGCCGGAGAGCGTGTCATCAAGGACGCCGTCGGCAATGTGCTGCAGGACGGCGACAGCGTCGTGGTCGTGAAGGCGCTCAAGGTCAAGGGCAGCCCCTCGGGGATCAAGGCCGGGACCAAGGTGCGCAACATCCGGCTGGTCGACGGGGTCGACGGTCACGACATCGACTGCAAGGTCGACGGGTTCGGAGCGATGCAGCTCAAGTCCAGCGTGGTCAAGAAAGCCTGATGCCGGAAGCGGGACCCCCTCTGCGGAGGGGTTGGCCCGGGGTGAAGGCTGATGCTGAATTGCAAAATTTCGCAATTGGCTAGATGCTGTGTTGGCTGTGCCTGCAGGTAGCCGCAGGCACAGCCTTTCGCGTCTGCCCCGGGTGGGGCCTGTAGGGGAAGCCGAGGGGCCGTGTCCGTTCCGCTGTACCAGGCCAAGGCCGAGTTCTTCCGGATGCTGGGGCATCCGGTACGGATACGGGTGCTGGAGTTGCTGCAGGACGGGCCGATGCCGGTGCGGGACCTGCTGGCCGCCATAGAGGTGGAGCCCTCCAGCCTGTCGCAGCAGCTGGCGGTGCTGCGACGCTCGGGGATCGTCACGTCCACCCGCGAGGGTTCGACCGTCGTCTACGAGCTGGCCGGCGGCGACGTCGCCGACCTGATGAAGGCCGCGCGGCGGATCCTGACCGAGATGCTCTCCGGGCGGAACGAGCTGCTGGCCGAGCTGCGGGAATCCGAGGCTGTCGCGCGATGACCACGTCATTCAGCCGGGTGTGGGCCCGGATCGTGTTGCTGCTGCCCGGCCGGACCGACCTTGCGGAGATCCGGCGCGACCCGCGCCGGGACCTGCTGGCGGGCCTCACGGTCGCCATCGTCGCGCTGCCGCTCGCCCTTGGCTTCGGCGTCTCCTCCGGCCTCGGAGCTGAAGCGGGCCTGGCGACCGCTGTCGTCGCGGGCGCGCTGGCTGCTGTGTTCGGCGGTTCGAATCTGCAGGTGTCCGGCCCGACCGGCGCCATGACGGTCGTCCTGGTACCGATCGTGGGCGAGTTCGGGCCGACCGGGGTGCTCACTGTCGGGCTGATGGCGGGAGCCATGCTCGTCGGCCTGGCAGCGGTCCGAGCCGGGAAGTACATGCAGTACGTGCCCGCCCCGGTCGTCGAGGGCTTCACGCTCGGCATCGCTTGCGTGATCGGTCTGCAGCAGATCCCGAACGCGCTCGGCGTGTCCAAGCCCGAGGGCGACCGCGTGCTGGTGGTGACCTGGCGGGCCGTCGAGGAGTTCGCGAAGAATCCGAACTGGACGGCGGCCGGCTTCGCGGGCGCGGTTGCCGCGGTCATGTTGCTCGGCGCCCGGTGGCGGCCGACTGTGCCGTTCTCGATCGTTGCCGTGATCGCGGCGACGATCGTGGCGCAGCTGGCCCACTTGGACGCGGCGAAGCCGATCGGTGACCTGCCGTCGGGTCTGCCCGTGCCGTCGCTGTCTTTCCTCGACCTCGGCTCGCTCGGCACCCTGCTCGCCCCCGCTGTGGCGGTCGCCGCTCTGGCCGCCCTGGAGTCCCTGCTGTCCGCCTCGGTCGCCGACGGTATGACGGTCGGGCAGAAGCACAACCCGGACCGGGAGCTGTTCGGCCAGGGCCTCGCGAACATCGCAGCCCCGCTCTTCGGTGGCGTCCCGGCGACCGGAGCGATCGCCCGCACCGCGGTCAACGTGCGCACGGGCGCGAGCTCCCGGCTGGCCGCCCTCACCCACGCCGCCGTCCTTGCTGTGATCGTCTTCGCGGCGGCGCCCCTCGTCTCGAAGATCCCGCTGGCCGCCCTCGCCGGCGTGCTGCTGGCCACGGCGATCCGCATGGTCGAGGTCGGCTCGCTGAAGGCCATGGCGAAGGCCACCCGCTCCGACGCTCTCGTACTCGTCCTCACGGCCGTGGCGACGCTTGCCCTGGACCTCGTGTACGCCGTGATCATCGGCCTCCTCGTCGCGGGTGCCCTCGCCCTGCGTGCCGTGGCCAAGCAGGCCCGCTTCGACCAGGTGCCGCTCGACCGGGGCGACCACAGTGCTGAGGAGCACGCGCTGCTGGCCGAGCACATCGTGGCGTACCGCATCGACGGACCGCTGTTCTTCGCCGCCGCCCACCGTTTCCTGCTGGAGCTGGCCGAGGTCGCCGACGTCCGGGTCGTGATCCTGCGCATGTCCCGGGTGTCGACCATGGATGCAACCGGCGCGCTGGTCCTGAAGGATGTGGTGGAGAAGCTGAACCGGCGCGGCATCGTCGTCATGACCTCTGGGATACGGCCCGGTCAGCGCCAGGTTCTCGACTCGGTGGGCGCACTCGACCTCCTTCGTCTGGACGGCCGGGAGTACGCCACCACCCCCGAGGCGATCCAGGGCGCCCGCGGTCACCTGGAGACGGCCGGTGTCCTGCCTGCCGTCCCCGCGCAGACGACGAGCCCGAAGACGACAGACGTCAGCGAGGAACCAGTCCGATGAGCACTACTCCTGCCCCCCTGCGCATGATCGAGGTCTCCGGCGCGGAGGCGCTGTGGCTGCTGGAGGGCGGAAGCCTGGGCCGGCTGGTGTTCGTACAGCGGGACGTGGCCGTCGTGCGGCCCGCCCGGCATGTGTGGGAGTACGGCCGTCTGATCGTGCGAACCCCGGTGCAGGCAGTCGCGGTGTCGACGACGGTGACGTACCACGTGGACGAGGTCCGCGCGGCGACCGGCACCGGGTGGATGGTGACCGCGGCCGGTCCCGCCGATGTGATTACCGACCCGTACGAGGCCGCGCACTACCGTCGTACGCTCTCCGGCTGGACGCATGGCCCGCATGACACGATCCTGCGCGTTCATCCCCAGACGGTCACCGGGTTCCGCCTCGCCCGCGGGGCGGAGGGCTGATGGCCACGCGGCTGGAGACGCTGCCCCACCGGCACGTACTCACTCTGCCGTGCGAGCCGTCGGCGGTCCGTGTCGCCCGTCGGACCGCCGAACAGACACTGATCGAGTGGGGGATCGGTCTGCGCCATCCCGCAGTGGACCCAGCTCTGCTGATCCTCAGTGAACTGGTCACCAACAGCGTCCGGCACGCCGCCGTGCTCTCTCCGCAGGTCACGGTGTTCTATGCGGCCGGCGCGGACTGCCTGGCCTTCGCCGTCCACGACCGTCACCCCTACCAGCCGGCACTGTACGGGGCGGTCACCGGCACCGGCACCGGGACGGGAGGCTTGGCCACGGTCATGGAACTCACGCTCGGCCTGGGCGGCACAGCGGTCGTCCGCGGCGACGCCGACGGCAGTGGCAAGAGCATCTGGATCACCCTCCCCCTCTGAAACCGGACAGCAGACTCCAACCGGCAACCCGGGCAAGGAAGTTCACCACCATGACCATCGACTGGCGCTACACCGTCGAGACCAACTTCGGCATCCTGTCCGTCGCTGGATACCTGGGGCCGGACGCTGTGCGCCGTTTCACTGGCGCGATCGGCTGGGCGCTGGCCCGCGGCACCGGACCGGTCGTCATCGACCTGACCGAGCTGCGCAGCTGGTCGGCCGAGGGGCAGCTGGCGATCACCGAGGCCGCCCGCCGCCTCGCCGAGGCGGGCCGCAGCCTGGAGCTGGCCGCCATTCCCGCCGACGAGTCCCTCGTTCCTGCCGGGGACTGCCCGCCGATCCCGGTCCACGCCGACCTGGCCGCTGCGCTTGCTGCACACGGCTCAGAGCACGGGGAACAGGTGGAAGGGCGCCATGAGTGGCGCACTACAGGATGGCCGGCCGGAGACCAGGCGGCCGAGTGAGTCGCCCGGCTTATCCCGCCGCGAACGCGCCGTCGCCGTCCCGGACGGGTACGAGGGCGCCGGCGTCTTCCCCGGTGGCGATCGCCACGTCCCCGACGAATCCCATCGGCGCCAGCTGCCGGCCGGAGGCGCTGGTGCTGATCGCGTGGGCGAGGTCGGCGGTGCCTCCGTAACCTGCCTTCGCGGCGGCGGCCTCCGTGGACAGCGGGCCCGCACCCTGAGAGCACAGCGCGGAGAGGGGAGCGCCGGCACCCAGCAGGTCTTCCAGGGCGGGGCACAGACTTCCGTCCGGCCATCGCTCACCCGCAGCGATCACGGCGACCGATGCTCCGGAGTGCCGTAGCCGCGGCAGGTGAGCCAGCCGCTGACCGCGCTGATGTTGCGCAGACACGCGGCGATCACCCGCACGCCGGGCGGCGCGGCGGCGACGATGGACGCGCCGTTCGGCGACGGCAGCACCAACCGCGCCACGAAGGGGGCGGCGCGCAGATGCGCGGGGGACAGGGACCACGGGTGGCGGGGGTGTGGCGGCGGGCGGCCGGCCGGGCGCCCGACTGGCGGGCGTACACGGCGGCGGCTTTCTCGGCGCCGGACCGCTCGATGTCGGTCGCGGACGCGTCCGGCCACCAGAAGGGTGGGACCCGGATGCCCTTCTCGACGGCGACGCTCACCGCCGTGGTGAACGACAGCACGTCAACGGTGACCAGGCAGGCTGCCTCCATGGCGAGGCGGCTTGCGCCTGCGGTCCCCACTCGAAGCGGACCCCGGTGCCGCACGGGACGTCCCGGCCACCCATCGCGCTTCCCCCTGGCGCGCCGGTCATGGGCGGCTCAGCCGCGGTCGGGGTGCGGGGCCGCCTTGTCGGGACGGCTTCCCAGGGACGGCTTCAGCAGGCGGGTGTTGCCGCAGCGGGGGCAGCTGCCGTCCGGGCCGACGGCGGTGGGCCGGCGCTTGAGACGGCAGGCGGGGCACTTGAGCCAGGCGACACCGAAACCGCGCAGCGGCGTGATCCTCACGCGCCCCCCACAAGACATCAGGAATTGCTAATGTTAGCAATTCCTGATGCTGTCACCGCTTGATTCAGCGGTCCTCTTCCGGCTGCGGATTCGGACTGGCCGCTGCCGCAGGCGAGGATGGACCGCATGTTCTTGACGAGTGAGTGGATGCGATGCACCGAGGCCCGGCCAGTAGTGCCGTGCCGCTGTACCGGGGAGGGGGCGGCCAGGTGAGTACGCCGCTGTACCAGCTGAAGGCCGAGTTCTTCAAAACCCTCGGCCACCCGGCCCGCATCCGGGTCCTGGAGCTGCTGAGCGAGCGCGAGCACGCGGTCGCGGAGATGCTGCCCGAGGTCGGCATCGAGGCTGCGCACCTCTCGCAGCAGCTGGCCGTCCTGCGCCGGGCCAACCTCGTGGCGACCCGCAAGGAGGGCTCGACCGTGTACTACTCGCTGACCAGCCCGCACGTGGCCGAGCTGCTGAGGGTGGCCCGCAGCATCCTGTCCGGGGTGCTGGCCGGCCAGGCCGAGCTCCTCGCCGACCTGCAGGCCGCGCAGGTGGAAGGGAAGCCGCCGTCGTAGCGACGGCCCATAGACGGCGGCTGTCTCCCCGGAGTTGACAGCGCTCCGTGGCAACGGGAGACGGCCGCCTCCCCAGCCGGCACGCGTGTGCCGCAGAGGTAAAGCGCCGGAAAAGCGTCGTTTCCATCTGCGGGATGGCCCGTTGGTCACCTGCAGACAAGTCCTCACCGCGTCAGGGAGGGTTCGTAGGCCTGTTGCGCAAGGTCCGCACCACCGGGCGGGTGGCCGAGCCCGCGCCACCACGCTTGGAGGTGAAGCCCCACCGCAGGCCCATGAGCTCGGCGGGTCGGTGCAGGTGCGGTGTGTCGACGCGGGCTCCTGCAACGGCTGCGAGATCGAGATCGCTGCGGCCTTCAACCCGGTCTATGACGCCGAGCGGTACGGGGCGCGGCTGGTGGTCTCGCCCCGTCACGCGGACGCGGCCCTGGTGACCGGGCCCGTGACGCGCAACATGGCCGAGCCGCTGCGCCGCACGGTCGCCGCGGATGGTGGTCGCGGTGGGGGACTGCGCGATCAACTGCGGGGAGTTCGCCGGCGGGAACGGGATCGAGGGCGCTGTATCTGACGTCGGCAGTGCGCCACGAAGCACCCGGCGACGCCGCCATTGCCGTGCCCCAGCCGATGTGCTGCTCGCTTGCGCGAGCGTTCGCCGAGCAGTCCACGGGGTGGAACAGCCACGCGAGCGGTGAGTCGTATTGGCGGGCCGTGGAGGTCTTCGCTCGTTCCTCAAGGATCAGGGGCACCCGGCAGAGGACCTTGGCGACCTCACCTGGGCCACGCTCCGGCTCTGGCGTAACAGCCACAAGGACAGCCGTCTGCGGAAGCTGCTGTCCTTCTTCGTCCAGATGGCGATGCCGGCGGCGACGAGCAGAGCGAAGCCGAGCGGTAACGCGGTGTATCCGTCGCGATCGATCTGGGTGAGCTTGCCGAGCCGTTCCAGGCGGGTGGTGGCGTTCGCGACGTTGGACGGCTTGAGCTCGGCATAAGGACCTTGGACTGTCGGCCGAACTCCGTCTCCTGCACGTCGTACAGCTCGCTGCCGCCGTACGGGCCGAACTCTGACCACACGGCCGGCAGGTCGTCCATGTCCAGATCGGCGGCCGCGGCGGTGCGCAGCCGGACGGTGAGCTTGGCGCGGCTGGCGGACATGTCGTCGGGCCGGTAGACGTTGACCGCCCGGGGCAGCACGTCGAACACGATCGACATTTCGTCCTGGCCGACGGACAGGGCGGCCCTGGCTGTGGTGGAGACGATGATCGCGGTCAGCTTGTCGTCGTCCGGACAGACGTTGACGAGGTTGGAGTCGGGCAGCGGGCCGCGCTCGCAGGCGATCCACTCATTCCACCGGGCCAGGTACCAGTTCGCCCCCTCCGGGTGTTCGGCCGGTTCGACGGCCAGATCGGGACGGTCCCAGACCCACGAGCCCCCTGCCGACCCGAGCAAGGCACCGATGATGCGGGCCCACCAGGGCAGGTCCATGAAGCAGCAGGCGGGGATCGCCACCAGCGGTCCGGCACGCAGCGCCATCTCGGTGGGTGTGTACCGGCGCCACCAGCCGCTCTCCCAGTCGGGCAGGCCTTGGGTCCATATCCAGCGCACGCGGTAGGCCTCGGCCTTTGCCGCGTACGAGTTCGGCGCGGTCGTCGCGGTGGCGCCAGGGGTCAGCGATGCCGATGGTCGGCACGAGCAGGCCGTCGCTGCCCAGGGACGGGGTGTAGCCGTGGTCGAGGGCGAGGCCGCGGCGCATCCAGCGGACCTTGCGCCGGTAGCTGCGCCAGCTGCTGCGGGACATCCACTCCCACGGCTCGCCGCGCCCGGGCAGCCAGCGCCACGGTCCCGGGTTCACCGCGAGAGCGGTCGTCGTCCCCGCGCCAGCGGGGGTAGCTCGCCCTTCCGGATCTTCCGGGCCTCGATGGGCTCCTCGTCCCCGCGCCAGCGGGGGTAGCTCACCAGATTCCTACGGCGTCGATCCGGTACGGGAGCACGTCGGTACGTGAGGTGCCAGTCCGGCAGCTTCGGTTGGAAGACTTCACGGAGTCGACGCGTGCGCGACGACGGGTGGGCAGTGGTCTATGCGCTACCGGTGGTCCGGCGGGTGTGGTGGCGGGGGCGGGATCGTGGCGATGCCGGGCGCGGTCTCGGGCCAGACCAGCAGGACGGGGCAGGGGGCGTGGTCGACGATGAAGCGGCTGGCGGGGCCGAGGCTGCGGGGGCCGAGGTGGGCGCGGTCGCCGTCGCGGGCGAGGATGAGCAGGTCGGCGCCTTCGGCTGCGGCGACGACTTCCCGCTCGACGCGGCCGGTGCGCTCCTGCCGGGTGCACGGGCGGCCCAGCCGCTGTGCGGCGTCGGTGAGGAGCTGGTCGGCGGAGGCGGCGGCCAGGTGCTCCAGCCGTGTGCCGGGGTCGCGTTCGGGGTGACCGCGGCCGAGCAGCCCGGCGAACGCGCCGTGGGCCGCACCCGGAACGTCAGCCGGGGTGACGTGGAGCAGGACGATGTCGGCGTTCTCGGGGGTGTGGGTGCGGGCAGCGGCCACGCATGCGGGCCAGGTGCCCTCGATGATCCAGACCAGCACGGCCATGTGGTCAGCCTCCTTGGATCGCGGTCAGTGAGACCCACAGTGCCAGCACCGCGGCGCCCAGGCTGGCCGGTACGGCGTACAGGCCGAGCCGGGTGAACTCCTTCAGCTCCACCTCGGCGTCGTGGGCGTGGACGATGCGCCGCCACAGCAGGGTGGCCAGCGAGCCGGCGTAGGTGAGGTTCGGCCCGATGTTCACCCCGAGCAGCACCGCGAGAATGGCGCCGGGCCCGGACGGGGTGGTCAGCGGCAGCAGCACCAGCACCGCGGGCAGGTTGTTGATCACGTTGGCCAGGACGGCGGCCAGCGCCGCGAGGCCCAGCAGGGCGGGCAGGCCGGTGCCGTCCGGGATGAGGTGCCCGAGGGCGGTGTCGAGGCTGTTGTCGACGACGGCGCGGACCACGATGCCCAGGGCCAGGACGAAGGCGAGGAACGGCACCGCGCTCGCGCGCAGGATGGCGACAGGCGTCGTGCGGCGCTGGGCCAGGGCACGGACCGCGAGGACGGCGGCGCCCGCGAACGCCGCCCAGGCGGGGTTGACCCCGACCGCGGACGTCAGAACGAACCCGGCCAGCGTGCATGCCACGGTGGCCAGCGCGAATACCGGTACCTCGCGCGGTTCGGCGGTAGCCGGGGCCGTGGCGCCGGCGTCCAGGTCGGCGGTGAAGAACCGGCGGAAGACGCTGTACTCGACGGCGATGGCCACCAGCCAGGGCAGGGCCATCAGGGCGGCGAACCGGGTGAAGCTCAGCCCGCTGGCGGCGAACGCCAGCAGGTTGGTCAGGTTGGAGACCGGCAGCAGCAACGACGCGGTGTTCGACAGGTGGGTGCAGGCGTACACGTGCGGCCGGGACCGGGCCCCGAGCCGGGCGGCGGTGGCGAACACCACCGGGGTCAGCAGCACGATGGTGGCGTCCAGGCTGAGCACCGCGGTGATCACCGAGGCGAGGGCAAAGACCTGTACCAGCAGGCGGCGCGGCCGGCCCGCCGCGGTGCGGGCCATCCACGCCCCGCATGCGTGGAACAGGCCCTCGTCGTCGCACAGCTGGGCCAGGACCAGCACGGCCGCCAGGAACCCGATCACCGGCCCCAGCCGGGCGGCCTCGTCTGCCGCGTGGGCCAGCGAGATCGCCCCGGTGGCGATGGCGACACCGGCGGCCGGGACCGCGACGACGGCCTCCGGCCAGCCGAACGGGCGGATGACCGCGCATGCCAGCACGACCACAAGAAGAACGACGGAGAGGGCCTCCGCCAGCGCAGTACTCACAGCGCTATCTTCTCCGGCCGGGCGGTTCGGCGACCGGGGACGTCGGCCGGGAAGTCGCCGTGGTTCGGCTTCGGCTGACCTCGCGGTGAAGCCCCGCCAAGACGCCCACGGGGCGACCATGCCCGCCTGCACCTGACCGAACCAGTCGAACACCACGAGACCGAGCACCCGCACCCCCGCCTCACCAAGCGTGACCCCGAAGACGTCACCAAGCCGTTGACTGCGCATCAACCGTCGACAGTCCCCCGCACCGCCACTCCGCGCACGTCGGCAACACAGCAGGCCAAAGGCCCGCCGTTGCTAACGAACCCGCGGACCCTAGATGCCGCCGTCGTGCCCACACCGGGCCGCCTGCCGCACGGGCTGCGGAGCGGAGGGATGCCCTTCAGCAATGGCTACAGGACAAGGCTGTCGTGCGTGTTGGCCGCGCTGACGCTGACCGAGATCGGTAAGCCGACACAGTCCACGAGCAGGTGGATTTCTCAAACCGTTCTTAGCGCGGTCGGTCGGGATCGGTCCGGTCAGCCGCCCCTTCGTCATGCCGGGCAGAACGACACATCCAGCCAAATGAAACGACCTCTTATGGGCGGTTGCCGCTGCCTTGGCGTTGGCTGGGGAGCCTGCCGGGGAAGCACGAACGCGACCGGAGAATGATCACAGGAGGCTGCCGTGGAACAACAAGCCCAGTACCGCCAGGGCGAGCGGGTGAGGTACCGGAACGACCGCGGTCAGGCATGCCAGGGCACGGTGCAGGAGATCCGGGGAACCGGCCAAAGCGCCTGCTACTCGATCCGCAACGTGCAATCCCTACAGCTGGAAGAGGTGTCCCAGGCCCGCGTGGAAGGGCGTCTTTCCTAGCGGCCCGTTGCCTCTGGCGCTGTCTGAGGCACGGCCGAATTCGGGAGTGCTGCCCCGGCTCGGCATCGGATGTCGGGCCGGGACAGTGGCCTGTGGGCTTCCGGGGGCGCGACCACCGTCTTCGTGATCCTGCCGCACTGGTCGCGGAAGTACCCGGTCAGCAGGGCGCGGGCCTGGGAGAAGTCCAGGTGCCGGTAGGCGTACGCCAGCACGACCGGCGCCGCCTTCGGCGCGGCCGCGAGGTCCTCGCCGCGGGCCCGCTCCGGCCGCCGCCCCTACCGGTAGTGCCACCCGAGTACGGCGGCCGCGACCAGAGCCGCCACGAGCGCGACGCCCAGCACTGCGGTGAGCGCGCTCCGCCCGGCCTTGCGTGGGGGCGCGCCGTCCTCCGGCTCTTCTTCCTCGAACGGCACGGGCTCCGGCGGGTCCTCCCAGCCGTTCGGCGGGGGCTCGACGAAGAGGTGCGCCCGGAGGGGCTGCTCTTCCCGGCGGGCACCGAGCTCGGGGCCCGCGGGCTGCCCGGCGCGCTTGGCTGCCGCGGTCATGGTGCGGTGAGCCGGTGCCGCGGGTGCGGGCGGTGGGGCTTGCCACGGTGTCTCTTCTCATCGGTGGCCTCACGGGTGGGTCAGCCCACGAAGGCGACGTCGGAGGTCGGTCGGCTGCCGGCCACGCGCGCGAGGTCGAGTTGGAGCCGGTAGGTGTGCCCCTGTCCTTCGGGCGCGGCGGTGTTGGTCACCTTGCTGTCGGCCACGACCAGGACCCGGGCCGAGCGCACGTCAGACCGCACGATGCCCGCTTCCAGGACCTGCCATTACGGGTGTGCGCCCGCAGAGGGGAGACGATGTTGTCGTAAAGGTTCATCGAGCCGACAGCGCGCGTCCTGGAACAGCACGCCGAACAGCTTCCGCACCTCGTACAGGTCGTGCTCGCGCAGGCGGTGATGTCCCGGCCCGCGACCTTCACCGAGTCCCGCTGCGGCTTAAGCAGTCCCGGGGGCGTCTTGCGCTGATCGAGAAGCCGGTTATCGCCGTGCGGCGTCCTTGTCCGCCGTACGTGGGCTGAGCCTCGCTACGGTGAAGTACTGCCGTCCGTCCTGTACGGGCGCGCGGCGCCCGTACAGGTGCCGGGGGTCGCCACATGGCGCCGGTCCAAGGCGGCCGACGACTCCCGCGCCCGCGCGGACCGCGACGACCGGGACGATGCCGACTCAGTGCACCCCGTGCGCGAGGACGACCAACAGGCGTACCGCCCGTCCTCGACGTCCTCAAGCATCCCCGCCCCCTCCCAGCCGTACCGAGTGATCGTAAGGTGCGGGTTTCGCGTAAGGCGCGGGAAATACGGCCCGTGATCGCCAAGGACACCGGTCGGTTCTCTGACCACCAGCAGCCGAATACGAAACACGACCGGCCAACTCTCGCGCTCAGCGGCCAAGTGAAGGGTTGTGACCGCGCTTCCGTGACGGCTACGGCTGGAGGAGGATGCGGGCTCTGAGCAAGGCAAAGGAGGCTCTGCCGTACACCTGACGCTTGATCGTCTTGATTCTGTTGACGTGGCCTTCGACAACGCCGGAACTGTAGGACAGGCTGAGGCCAGCGGTGACAGCCTTGAGGTCCTGGCGGACGGAGTCAGCAAAGATGCCGATGGCCTCGGGGCCGCTCACCTCAGCTTTCTGGATCCACTCACGGAGTAGTGGCCCTGACGATGGCGGACCATGTCTGTGAACTCCCGTGCAAGGTCGCAGGCGGCGGTGTTTTCCGGACAGGCGTTCCGTGCGGCTTCCAGCTGTCCGGTATGCGAGGGGCGGAGCGTCTCCTGAGGGCGCATGATCCATGAGGTGATTGTGCGAGGGCTGGGCGTCACTGCTTGTGCGGGGATCGCTACCCCTTTTCTGATCGTCATCACGTAGCGGTTCACGACGTGATAGCCGCCGGCATAGCCGAGTGCGAGCAACTCGCGGTAGAGCTGCATCGAACCCGTGCAGCCCGCCTTGAAGCGGTGCTGCACGTAGTCGGTGAAGGGGTCGAGGACACCTGCGCCCCGGTCACGTGCCGAGACGAGGAGGTCTTCGAGACCGTTGTGCCTGTAGCGCCGTACCGTCTTGCGGTCCAGTTGCAGGCGACGGCCGATGGCGCTGAGCGACAGCCCTGCGGCGGCCAATTCGTTGACGTCCCGGTGGCGTTGGCGCGCGCGGTCGAACAGGGGAGTCGCCGGGGCAGTCAGCGGCGGTCGCGCGTCTACGGCAGCAGGTCGGCGCAGGCATGCGCGGTGTCGGCGGCGCGTTGTCTCCACGGCCGTCGAGAGGTTTTGGAGGAGGTGCCAGCGATCGGCGACTTCCAGGGCGTCAGGGGCTGCCTGTCTAATGGCCTTTGTGGAAGCCATCAGGCGGTCACGGCACACGATCTCGGCGCCGGGGTGCTCCTGAAGCCAGGCGGCAACTGAGCCGGTCTCGCGATCAGACAGGACGTCTACGGGCCGGGAGGTCTCGACATCGACGAGGACGCTGCCGTAGGTCCGCCCCCTGCGGAATGCAAGCTCGTCGATGCCCAGTATCCGCGGCGCCCGTGCCGGCACGGGCGGGGCAGCACTAGGGTCCGTCTTCAAAGATCATCAGGGTGGTAGATCATGGTGTCGTGGTACGTCGTCATGAACTCACCGACCAGGAGTGGGAGTTACTCGCTCCGCTGGTACCCCGGGCCGCGACGGGGCGGTCACGAGTAGAGGACCGGCAGGTCGTCAACGGGATGGTCTACAAGCTCCGTACCGGGATCTCCTGGCGTGACCTGCCGGAGCGCTACGGGCCGTGGAAGACGGTGTACACCCGCTTCCGCCGCTACGCGCTCGACGGGGTGTTCACCCAAGCCTTGCAGCAGGTCCAAGCCCAGGCCGACGCGGCCGGCGACATCGACTGGCTGGTCCAGATCGATTCCACCATCGTCCGCGCCCACCAGCACGCAGCCGCCACCGGCCGAAAAAGGGGCGGCATGAGCAGGACGAACCGGACGATCACGCCCTGGGTCGATCCCGAGGCGGGCTGACCACCAAAGTCCAGTGCGCAATACCGCGTTTTCGCAGGTAGGCACGAACGCCGCAGGAGCTGTAGGCCTTGTCTGCGATGACCTGGTCAGGCCAGCACCGAGGTCGGCCCAGGCCGGTGCGGGGAACACGGATCCGTTCCAGCAGAGGGCGTGCGCAGACACTGTCGTGGCGTTGGCCGGGCGTCCACCAGGATCGCGAGCGGGCAGCCCCACCATCCCGGAGAAGACCGACCAGCGACGGCACCGGCTGAGGCGCGCTTGCCACGGCGGCCGACCGCCAGGGTTCGACCGGGAGACCTACCGGCGGCGCAACATGATCGAGCGCTGCTTCAACCGGCTCAAGGGCTTCCGCGGGATCGCCACCAGATACGAGAAGACCGCCACCTCCTACGAAGCGGCAGTCACCCTCGCATCGTTCCTGCTCTGGGCAAGATCCGTTTGAAGACGGACCCTAGCTGCTTCGGTTCCAGAGCCCGGTTGTAGGCGGCGAGTGCGGTGTCGGTGAGGGTGACGGTGTCCTGCTCGCCGACGATCATCAGCAGCGGTGTCGGGCCGGCCCGGCCCGCATCCGGCCTTGTACTCGTAGCTGATCCGACAGTTGTTAAGGCCCCCCTACACGGGCGTCTCGTGATCTCTGAGGCGCAGGAGAGCCAGGAGCGGCACCTGCTCAAGCTGGCTGAACAAGGCGTGAAGGTCAAGGCCACGGGGTTCGGGCGCGTCGACCTCGACCCTGCCGACGTCATGACCGCCATCGTGAAGACCAACCCCGCCGCGCTGATGGTCGGCACGGACCTGCCCTCTACCCGCGCTCGCCGTCCCTTCGTGGACGAGGACTTCAACCTCATCGCCGAGACGGTCAGCGAGGAACACCTCGACGCCGTGCTCTGGGACAACGCCGCCGCCTTCTACCGGCTCTCCGCCAGTCCCGAGGAGGCCGACGCCGCAGCGGACAGCTGACGCAATCCGGCTTCCAGACCGGCCACACCACCCCGAGGAGAGCGCCGGGGTTATCGGCCGGTCGGGCCGAGGACCGCTGTCACGAGCCGACGCGCGTACGCGGCGTCGAGTCCGTCCGGGCGGAAGAGGATGCGGTACATCAGCGGGGCGACGACGCCGTCGATGACCGTCTCGACGTCCGGCGTCTTCTCCCCGCGTTCTGTCGCACGGGTGAGGATGACGTCGATCTGTTCGGCGGCGTAGGCCGAGCACTGGCCGGCGTTGCTGCCGTCCGGGTCGCCGAGCAGGGCGTCACGGATGTAGGCGCGGCCGGCGGGGGAGGACATCTCGTCGAGGAACTGCTCGGCCCAGGCCGTCAGGTCGGCTGGCAGGGCACCGTGGTCCCCGGGCGCGGTCTCGGGCCGCAGACGCTCGACCGCCACGTCCGACAACAGCTCCTGCAGATCCCCCCAGCGGCGGTAGATCGTCGACGGTGTCACGCCCGCGCGCTGGGCGATCATCGGTACCGTCAGGGCGTCGCGGCCCACCTCCGAGGCGAGTTCGCGCACGGCGGCGTGCACCGATGCCTGGACCCGGGCGCTGCGCCCACCGGGGCGTACCATCTGCCTGCTCATGGAACCCACCTTAAAGCGAAATTATTTGCGTCTGGTGACCCGCTGGGCCACCGTTCGACGGCCTCTCTCGCTGCGAGTCGTGTGGTTCAGCGCCGCCTCGGTGCACGCCCGCAGGGAGGAGACCTTCATGGCGCGGGCGTGATCCGTCCCCTCGTGCTCACAAAAGACGTCGTCCAGGCGCTGGGCTGGTCGTCCTTCCGCGCTGCGGGATGCGCGGTGCGGTCTGTCCGCTCCATCAGCCTCGGCGCCGTCACCGCTCGGGCACTTTCGGGGAACGCCCGCGCGGGCTGTGCCGTCGAGAGCGGGTGAGTGCCCGACGGCTGCGGCACAGCCGTCGGGCACTCACCCTGCCCATGCGATGCTGCCGGGTCCCGTCCTTCGTTCACGCCGCGTGTGCGAGGTGGTGGGCGGGCTGGGTCTGCTCGTAGGCGTGGCCGACCCGTAGGAGCACGCTCTCTTGGAGCGGTCGCCCGAGCAGCTGCATGCCGATCGGCAGCCCCGCCGTGTCGTGGCCGACCGGCATGGACAGGGACGGTACTCCGGTGATGTTGGCGGGGGACGACAGGCGCACGTAGGCGTCGGAGACGCCCTCGACGCTGCCGTCGGCCCAGGTGATCGTCTCCTGGCCGGCCCTGACGGCGGTCGCCGGGACGGTGGGGGCGGCGATCACGTCGACCTCCGTGAGCATGCGGGCCCATTCCTGCCGCATGAGGGTGCGGGAGCGCTGGGCGCGCAGGTAGTCTCCGGCGGGCATCAGTTCGCCGGCCTCGAGGAGGACGCGGACGTCGTCCTGGTAGAGCTCGGGGACCGTGCGCAGGGTCGCCTCGTGGTAGGCGGTGGCCTCGGGCACCATCAGACCCCACTGCGTGGCCTGGATGTAGCGCGTCATGGGGATCTCCACCTCGACGAGGCGTGCGCCGAGCGCCTGAAGCTGGTCGATGGCACGCCGGACGGCGGCTTCGACCTCGGGGGCGACCTGGTCGAAGTAGTAGGTGCGCGGCACGCCGACCCGCAGCCCCGTCAGGTCCGTGCCCGCAACCGGCCGGTAGTCCGTGGCGGGTGTGGTCAGGGAGGCGGGGTCGCGGGGGTCGTGCCCGGCCAGGGCGGCCAGGACCAGGGCCGCGTCCTCGACCGTGCGGGCGATCGGGCCGACGTGGTCCAGTGACCAGGACAGGGACGTGACACCGTGCCGGGGGACGAGCCCGTAGGTCGGCTTGAGGCCGACGACCCCGTTGAGCGCGGCGGGCACCCTGATGGATCCGCCGGTGTCGGTGCCCAGGGCGAAGGTGGCCATGCCCGCGGCGACGGCAACGGCGGACCCGCCGCTGGATCCGCCGGCAACCCGGCCTGTGTCCCAGGCGTTGTGGGTCTGTGGGGTGGTCAGGCCATAGGCGAACTCGTGCGTGTGCGTCTTGCCCAGCAGGACCGCACCGGCCTCCGCCAGGCGCGCGGCGACCGTGCTGTCGGTCTGCGCACTGTGGTCGTCGCGGACCCGGGAGCTGGCCGTTGTCGCCGCGCCCGCGACGTCGATCAGATCCTTGACGCCCATGGGGATGCCGTGCAGCGGACCGAGGTAGCGGCCGGCCGCGATGTCGTGTTCGGCTGCACGCGCGGCAGTGCGGGCGCGCTCGGCGGTGACGGTGACGTAGGCCCGAAGGCGCGGCTCCGCCTGTGCGATGCGCTCAAGGACCGAGTCCGCCAGCTCGACGGGGGACAGCTGCCGTGCCCGGATCGCGTCGGCGGCTGCGGTCAGGGACAGCTCATGCGGCTGCATCGGGCTTCTCCTGTTCCGCGCGGTAGGCGGGGGCGGGCGGGGTGTCCCCGAAGTCCAGCTCCCGCAGGACCGCGACGACGGAGTGGATGTGGTGGGCGGTGGCCGCGACTGCGGCGTGGCGGTCGGCAGGCAGCGGGAGCCCGGCGCGGGCGGCCCAGCGGGCCGCTTCCGGCGGGGTGAGCTCTACGGCGGACATGGATCTCTCTCTTCTCGGGCCGAAGCGGTGAAGCGCCCACTTCAGCTACAAAAGCTAAGTATTTGCGTTAGTCCACTGTAGGGTCTACGGTTCCTTAAAGCAAACAAATTGCTTTTAGCGCATGAGGAGTCCCATGCCCACCGTCACACCCCGAGCACCCGCGCCACGCCGTCCCTGCCGAGCCGCCCGCCCCCGCACGGCCAACCGCGCGGCGCCCTTCGTACTGAACGCCTCGGTCCTGGCCGCACTCCTCGCGGCATCCAGTGCACCCACCCCGCTCTACCCCCATTACCAGGACGCCTGGCACCTGTCCGCGCTCGCCATCACCGTGGTGTTCAGCGCCTACGCGCTGGCCCTGCTGCTGGCCCTGCTCACCACCGGAGCACTCTCCGACCACCTGGGACGACGCCCCGTCCTGGTGGGCGCCCTGGCGGTGGAGGCCGCCTCCATGGTGCTGCTGGCCTCGGCGGACGGCGCCGGTGCACTGACCGCCGCCCGCGTCCTGCAGGGGGCGGCCACCGGCGCGGCCGCCAGCGCCGCAGGCGCGGCCCTCCTCGACCTGGAAAACCCCTGGTGTCCGGGCCGGTCCGCCCTGACCAACAGCATCGCGCCGGTGGCGGGCATGGCCGCCGGCGTCCTGGCCTCCACCCTTTTCATCCGTTTCGTGCCCGCCCCCACGGTCACCGTGTACGTCGTGCTCGCGGTCCTCTTCGCCGCCCAGGCGGTCGCGGTCATGTTCACGATGGAGACGGCCCGCCCGCACCCCGGCGCCCTGAGTTCGCTGCGCCCTGAGCTCGCCGTGCCCCCGTCGGCGCGTCGCGCTCTGCTGGCGGCCGGTACCGGTGTCGTCGCCGTCTGGGCCCTGGGCGGCTTCTACTCCTCCCTCGGGCCGGCGCTCGTGCGCCTGGTGGCCCCCGGTGCACCGCAGGCGGCCGGCGGCATGGTCTTCTTCACGCTGACCGCCGCGGCCACGCTCACCGTGTGGATTCTGCGGCGCACGGCGCCGTACGCCGCCGCCACCGGCGGGAGCCTGGCCGTCGTACCCGCCGCGGCCCTGACGCTGAGCGGTCTGCACGGCGCCGGCCTGTCCGCCGTCTACGGCGGCGCGGCTCTGGCCGGGATCGCCTTCGGCGCCGTCTCCCAAGGGGCGCTGCGCATGACACTCGCCTCCCTCGACGCGCAGGACCGTGCCGCGACCCTGGCCGCCTACTACGTCCTTAGCTACCTCTCCATGAGCCTGCCCGCCATCACCGCGGGTGCCGCCACCCAGCACTACGGGCTGCGCACCGCCGCCCATGCCTATGCCATCGCCGCCGCCCTGCTCGCCGTCGCGGCCCTGGCCGCACTCACCGTGTCAAGGGGCAGGACAGTCCACCACGCGCACAACGACCTTCCGTAACGAGACCCAGAGGACAGAACGATCATGAGCACTGCCCACCACAACCACCCGGCCACCGACCTGACCGCCGCCCCCTCCTGGACCGTGGGCGACGTCACCGTCCACCGCATCGACGAGGTTCTCCTGCCGCCCGCCACCGGACCGTGGTTGCTGCCCGACGCCACCCCGGACCTCGTCGCCGCGCAGGACTGGCTGCGTCCCCACTTCGCCGACGACGAGGGCACCCTCCGCATCGACAGCCACAGCTTCGCGTTCACCCTCGGCGGCCTGCGCATCCTGGTCGACACCGGTATCGGCAACGGCAAGGAGCGGGCCAATCCCGCCTGGCATGGCCTGGATACCGACTACCTGCAGCGCCTGGCCGTCGCCGGATTCCCCCCGGACTCGGTCGACCTGGTGATCCTCACCCACCTGCACGCCGACCACGTCGGCTGGAACACACGGGAGGTCGACGGTGATTGGGTGCCCACCTTCCCCCATGCCCGTTACCTGACCTCCCGCACCGAGCGGGAGTTCTGGGCCGGGTACGACATGGACGAGGCACGCGAGCAGATGTTCCGCGACTCCGTGATCCCGGTCGAGGAGGCGGGACTGCTCGACCTCGTCGACGTCCCCGCCGAGGGCCTCGACGTAGCCCCCGGCCTGCGCCTGCTCCCCACCTCCGGCCACACCCCCGGCCACGTCGCCGTCGAGCTGACCAGCCACGGCCGGACGGCTCTGATCACCGGCGACTGCATCCACCACCCCGTCCAGCTCGCCCACCCGGCCATCGGCGCCTGCGTCGACATCGACCCAGAGCAGTCCGAGACCTCGCGCCTACAGCTGATCGCCTCACTCGCCGACACGGACACCCTCGTCCTGGGCACCCACTTCGCACCGCCCACCGCCGGCCGCGTCGTTTCCCATGAGGGCGGCTACCGACTCTCGCCCGTCCCCGCCAGCTCGCACTGACCCGGCGACGGTCCGGGCGGTGTCCATCAGGGGAGCGTTATCCGCTTGTCGAGTGGCGCGTCTTCGCGGTGCCTCGGCTCGGCCGGGCAGGCGTCGAGCAGGTCGCCGGTGGCTCGACCGTCGCCCGCGCGCATCACCACGCGGTAGGCCATGCCGAATGTCAATACAACAGCCACCAACGAGTGACAGAACCCGCGGCCACGACCCCCGACCCGTCACCCCAGGCACCGCCCCCGCCTCCCGCACCGCCCGCCACGACTTCACCCACGACGAACTCGACCCCGGCCACCACCGCCGCGCCATCCTCGCCCTGGCCGAACAACTCGGCGCCGACCTCCGCCACACCCACGACGCCGCCGACACCCTCACCCTCGACGTCCGCTACGCCGACCGCTCCCACACCACCCGCACCCGCACCCTGCCCGAAGCCACCAACCACTCCGCCGCCCTGACCCACGCCGCCCACCGCATCTACGACCACCTCGGCCTCCAGCGCGCCCGCGTCCGCACCATCACCCTGCGCGCCTCCGCCCTGCGCCCCGCAACCGCCGCCCACCACCAGCTCCTCCTCGACGCGAGCGACGACAAAGTGCGGGAATTCGAGGACAGCGGGAACGGCGAAGAGGTCGTGCAAGCACCCCTGCGCCCCAGGGCAAGCCCGAGCTGGCCCTAATCCTGGCGGGCGTGCCGGACGCCCTGGCCCAAACCGGCGGAGACCTGCACGCCGTCATCATCAACGTCGCCGTCAATGCGTGGATGGCCGGCCACATCCGCGCCGCGCGAGCCGCTGACCAGCTGAGATCCAGGTGTGCCGCGCCGGCAAGAGCAACGCCGATGGCGTCCTCGTCCTGGACGACTCCCGCACCCCGCAGCGCATCCACCAGGCCGGCCCCTGGCGCCTGTCCGACGAACTGCGCGCCGTCGGCACCGTCCCGATGCTCGCCTCCGCGGGCAAGCCATAACCAGCATCCGTGAAGCCGAGGGCGAACCGGGCAACCCCGCACTTCGAACATGTTCGTTACGATCGCGTTATGAGTGCGAGAAGAGAGCCGATCAGTCGCCGGGAGCGTCCGGCGAAGCCCGCCCTGTCCCGGCGCTGGATTGTGGACACCGCCGTGCGGATCATGCGGGCGGAGGGGCTGGGGAAGGTCACGATGCGCCGCCTGGCGCAGGAGCTGGACACCGGCCCGGCGTCGCTGTACGTCTACGTCGCCAACACCGCGGAACTGCATGCGGCCGTCCTGGATTCCCTGCTCGGCGAGGTCGACCTGACCGGGCGGGACGGCGGTGGGGACTGGCGCGAGCAGCTCCGCGCCGTCATGACGTCGTACACCCACGTGCTGTTCGAGCACCCGCAGCTGGCGCGGGCCGCGCTCGTCGCCCGCCCGAGCGGGGAGAACTACCTGCGCCTGGTGGAGCGCATCCTCGACCTCCTTGCGCAGAGCGGCGCCGGCCGCGAGCAGGTCGCCTGGGGGGTGGACAAACTGCTCCAGGACGCGACAGCCACCGCGGCCGAGCACTCGACGCGGGAGCGCGACCCCGCCTCCGAGGACGACTGGGACGCCACCGTGCGTGCCCTGCACGCCGTGGACCCCGCCACGTACCCGGCGATCACCGCGCACATGCCCGCCCTGATCGGTGGCTCAGTGCCGGACAGGATCCGCTGGAGCTTCGACGTCCTCGTCAACGGCATCACCCACACACCCGTCCCGGGCGCAGTGGACTGAGCCCGGGACGGGATGCCCGTCCCGGCGGCGGACGCCGCCCGGGAGAACGGAAGGTTCTCCGCGGTGCCTGCCGCTCCTCGGGACGAACTTGTTCGTAACGAACATGTTCGCTACGGTGAGGGAAGTAGCCGAGGCATCCCTTGCCGCCCAGCCGTGCACGCCGCCCCTGCAAGGAGCCTTGCGGCGTCGGCGGCGATGACTCGGCGCACCGAGGCGTTTCCCCTACTGCTTTCGGAGGCCCCCATGAGCACCAGCCATTTCCCGATCGCGATCATCGGCGCAGGCCTCGGCGGTCTGACCGCCGCCCGTGTCCTGCACGTCAACGGCGTCGAGTCGGCGATCTTCGAGCTCGAGGCGGCGGCGGCCGCCCGCACCCAGGGCGGGATGCTCGACATCCACGAGAACAACGGACAGAAGGCCCTGCGCGCCGCCGGCCTCCACGACGACTTCCTCAAGATCGTCCACGAGGGCGGTCAGGCCATGCGCCTGCTCGGCCCCGACGGCACGGTGCACGTGGCCGAGGAGGACGACGGCACCGGCGGCCGGCCGGAGGTGGACCGCGGCGACCTGCGTCACCTGCTGCTGGGCTCTCTGCCCGACGGCACGATCCACTGGGGCCGGAAAGTCACCGGGGCTCGGCGGCTGGGCGACGGGCGTCACGAGGTGACGTTCGCCGACGGCTCGGCCATCACCACCGATCTCCTGATCGGCGCGGACGGCGCCTGGTCCCGGATCCGGCCGCTGGTCTCCAACGCCTGGCCCGCCTACACCGGCATCTCCTTCGTCGAGACCGACCTGTTCGACGCCGACACCCGCCACCCGCGCAGCGCCGGGGTCATCGGCGGCGGGTTCTTCATCGCCCTGGGGCACGAACGCGGTGTCCTCGCGCACCGGGAGAGCGACGGCAGTCTCCACGTCTATACCGCGCTCAAGGTCGACGAGGGCTGGCTGGACACGGTCGACTTCACCGACCAGACCGCCGCCAAGGCCGCGGTCCTCGCCCACTTCGAGGACTGGGACGAGGGCCTGCGCGCCCTGGTCGCCGACGCGGACACGATCACCCCGCGCCGTATCCACGCCCTGCCCGTCGGCCACCGCTGGGACCGCGCCCAGGGCGTGACGCTGCTCGGTGACGCCGCCCACGTGATGTCCCCCTTCGCCGGGGAGGGCGCCAACCTGGCCATGCTCGACGGCGCCGAACTCGCCCTGGCCATCGCGGCTCACCCCGGCGACAGCGAGGCCGCTTTGGCCGCGTACGAGGAGGTCCTCTTCCCGCGGAGCGAGGCGTCCGCCGCCGAGTCCGCCGCCAACCTGGACACGATGTTCGGCGAGCGCGGCCTGGAGCAGATGGTCGCCTTCTTCACCTCCGGCCCGGCAGCCCAGTGAGCTGTCCCGATGGCCACCGCTCCCTCAGCCACCGAACCCGCCACATCCAGGAGGAGGAACTCATGACCGCATCCCTGCAGCGCGCCATTCCGGTACGGCCCGGCCTCGACCTCGAAGTGCGCGAGGCCGGCACCAGCGGCAGCCCGGTCCTCGTCCTGCACGGCGGCCCCGGCCCCTCCAGCATCACGCCCCTGATCGACCACCTCGCACCGGATCACAGGGTGGTCACGCCCACCCATCCGGGCTGGGAGGGCACCGTACGGCCCGACGACCTGGACTGCGTGCCCGCACTCGCCACTGCCTACCTGGACCTGCTCGGCCACCTCTCACTGAACGACGTGACGGTGATCGGCACGTCCTTCGGCGGCTGGGTCGCCACCCAGACCGTCCTGGACGACCGCGAGGGCCGGATCTCCCCACTCGTCCTCATGGACGCCATCGGCCCCGTCATACCCGGCCAGCAGATCACCGTGCCCGCCGGGCCACCGGCTCCGGCGGCCGCAGGACCGGCGCCGCAGGGCGCACCGTCCGCGCAGTCGATGGCCGCCATGCGCACCTACGCAGGCCCGGCCATGGCCGACGCCGACATGCTGCCCCGCCTTTCCACCGTCACCTGCCCGGTCCTGGTGATCTGGGGCGCCGACGACCCAGTCGTCACCCCGGACTTCGGCCGCGCCTACGCCGCGGCGTTCCCCCATGCGCGGTTCGAACTCATTCCCGGCGCAGGACACCTGCCCATCCGCGAGGAGCCCGAGACTGTCTTCGCCCATCTCGACCCCTTCCTCACCCCCGAGCTTCAGTCGCCCGCGAACCACAAGTAACTTCCTGGGGTGGCCGCGCACTCTTCCAGCATCGTTGCAAGGTCGTCCAGTGCGGCGAGCTGACGTTCGTCGCCGCATCTCTGCCTTAGGCCGTGGATTTCCTGGAGAGCGGCTGCGGCCTCTTGCTCGTTCATCAACGTGTCCCCGTACGGATCGACGGCAGTGAGCCTCCCCGGTACTCCAAGGAGCTGGAGAGAGCCGAGCGCATCGGCCAGCGCGGCGCCGTGCCCGTAGGAACTCCGCAGGAGCGTCACGCGGGACTTGGGCCAGTTGTTGTGAGCCGGCCGTGATGAGTGCAGCTCCAGATCGATCCCCATGCCTCATGATGCACACGCTGTGCCGCTGGACAGCCACCCATGAGCTGCGGTCACACGTGGTCAAGGTTCCCCGTACGCCGGTGTCTACTTGCCCTGGGTCTTGTCGGGGATCTTGGTGAGCTGGGATTTCCGGCTCAGGAGGGGTGGGCTCGTGCGCCTGGTGGTCGCCGTTGGTTGTCCTTGGCCCCTATTGAGTGGTGTCGGACGGCCCAGAGACGGCCCAGCCATGGGTCACATGAGCGGTGTCAGCCCGCCGAGGCGGCCCGGCATTGCGCATCGCCATCGCCGCCTTGACGAACCACTGGCCGCCCAAACGGAACGACGTTGAAGTGCGCCCTACTATGTGCAGGTCACAGGAGGGGGAGCATGGTTGAAGTGAGGCACACGTGCCCGCATTGTGGACACGGCATAGGTCGGCTGATGCGCGTCAACGGCGAAGGTGTTTCCAACTGCTCGCGTTGCCACAAGAGTGACTGGTCCCGCCGGTTCGATCTCCAGCAGGCGCAGCAGGAGGCTCGGGAAACACGCCGCGCAGAGACGAATGCGCGTCTCTCCGACTGGTTTTCACGCACCAAGCAGTCCGCCCAGGACGAGATCCCCGAACGCAACGCACAATCCATCCAGGTCAAGATCCCCGAACGCATCACGCCGCCCCCGGCGCGTCGCCCGAAGGTGGAACGGGAGCGGCCTGTCGGGCACGTCCGTCACGGGAAGCTCCGCGAATCCAGCACCGCCCAGAGCGCGAACAACAGGGTGAAGAAGCGCCTCTTGGCCTATGGAGCCTTGGCGGTAGGGGCTGTGGCTTGCTTCGCCATCGGCGCGGGGGGCGCTGACGGTGACCAGGTCCAGGCCACATCCGCCAAGCCCACAGCGTCGCCTAGCGCGACCGCATCTCCCTCGGTCGAATCCTCCGTGTCTCCGTCGCCTTCACAGAATCCGGCTCCTACGAAGCCGGTGAGCGACTACCAGCGCTGGAACCTCGCACAGGCTGTGGCGGACGCCCGCAAGCACCACGTCAGGCCGGTGACTTACACAGACCTGAGCGACCTGAACCGTAGTCCGTCTCACCTCGGCAACTGGAAGGTGTGCTCGCAATGGCCTGATGCTGGTGCCGAGAGCACCGGGACTGTCACGTTCTCGGTTCTGAGAACGAACGAGGCGTGCGCTTCGCCGCCACGCCCCCACTCTCATCACGACACGTCCTCGAAGGGCAGTACGGACCCCAGCTCGGGCGGAAGTACATCGACGGCTGACAGCTCGCCCGCATCGGGCAGCTCCACCACGACGCAGTTGTGCGACATCCGATCCAACGCCGGTAACTGCTACCACGCCGGCGAGTTCTGCCGGAGCATCGACGTGGGGGAGACGACCACGGACGCGGCAGGGCGTGAGATCACCTGCGACTATGAGGCTGGCGCTCATCGGTGGCACTACTGACAACCCGATGACCGGTCACGGCTTGGTGCCTGCCAGGTCCGGTCTCGGGGGTTGGCCTTTCCTGTCTTGAAAACCGTCGTGGCGCGAGTCACCGTGGGTTCAAATCCCACACCCACCGCGCATGTGAACGGCCCCTGACCAGCTGAATCGGTCAGGGGCCGTTGCGTCGTGCGACGCCCGCTCGGCGCCGTGGTTCCCCGTGGCATCCCGCACGATCGGGCACGGGTCGGGCACGGGCACCTTCTGATCCGTAGATGTCGCAGCGCCTGCAGGTTCAGTCACAGCCACCCTGCTGCCCCTGGCACTCTTACGCCTCAGAGGCTCCGGCCGTAGGCTCCTGCCTGGCGGACACATGATCGGCGGGGGGCCATGTCGGGGCAGCTGTTCACCTTGATTGGTGTGCTCGTCGGCGCCGTTGCGTCCTACGTTGGCGGGGCCTTGATGGAGAGATCTCGGTGGCGGCGCCAACTTTCCACACGATGGGACGAACGCCGCCTGGAGTGCTATCTCCGATATGCCGATGCGGTCAAGAGGTTCACTTCACTAGCGGGTCGTTTGGCGGCAGGTATGGGCCTCTTCGACCTGCCTCAACCACTCGCCAGGGAGGCCGGCCTTGAGCTGCTGGCCGAAGCCGAGCTTGAGCGGGGGTACGCGTTCGAGGCCGTCCTCCTCATGGGAGATGCGGAAACCATCTCGGCGGCCAGAGCGTTGCAGCGACACGCCTGGGTGCTGGAACAGTTCGTTCGTGACATGCGCCCAGGTACGCCAGACGACTGGATGAGCGCGTTCCGAGGGTTCCAAGGGAAGCGTGACGAGTTCTACGTCGCTGCACGCAACAGTCTCGGAGTGCATGCAGAGTTCCGGCTGCGATCGGACGATCCGGCCATCCTCAGCCCGGATCCCCGCTACCGGTGACTTGGCCAGTGCGCCGGGCTTCAGCCCGGTGGTGAAGGCCATCCTTGGCCCGGAGGCGCGCAGCGCCGGAGTTCGCTCCGCCTCCGGGACCTCAGCTCACGCCGGGCGGTTCTGCTGCTCGATGTACTGACGTATCTGTCCGTACTCAGCCACAAACCATATGATGATCGCCAAGCAGTTGAGGTACAGCTTCCGCCTGTACCCGAACGGGCCTCAGCGAGCCGCGCTGGCCAGGGCGTTCGGGTGCGCTCGCGTCGTGTTCAACGATGCGTTGCGCATCCGCAAGGACGCCTACGAGAACGGCAAGCCGTATCCGAAGATCGGGGACCTGTCCAAGCAGGTCATCACCGGGGCCAAGAAGACCCCCGAGCGGGCATGACTCGGGGAAGTGTCCGCCGTCGTTCTGCAACAGTCCTTGCGGGACCTGGACACCGCGTACTCCAACTTCTTCGCCTCCCTCAAGGGCACCCGCAAGGGCCCGAAGATCGCGGATCCCCGGTTCAAGTCGCGCAAGGACAACCGGCAGTCGGTCAGGTTCACGGCGAACGCCCGCTGGTCGATCACGACCGGTGGTGACCTGCGCCTGCCGAAGATCGGGGACGTACGGGTGAAGTGGTCCCGCGCACTGCCGTCCACCCCGTCCACGGTGACAGTCATCAAGGCTGCGGCTGCCCGGTTCTTCTGCTCGTTCGTCGTGGACACCGACCCCGAGTACCTGCCCGAGACGGACTCCTTGGTCGGCGTCGACCTGGGCTTGGGGCACTTCGCGGTCCTCTCGAACGGCACGAAGATCGACAGTCCGCGCTTCCTGCGCCGAGCCGAGAAGCGCCTCAAGCGCACCCAGCGGGCGCTTTCCCGCAAGGAGAAGGGCAGCGGGAACAGAGAGAAGGCCCGGCTTCGCGTCGCCCGTGCTCACGCACGGGTGGCCGATGCGCGCCGCGAGTTCCATCACCAGCTTTCAACCAAGCTGATCAGCGATAACCAAGCGGTCGCGGTTGAAGACCTGGCGGTCAAGGGGCTTGCCCGCACACGCCTGGCCAAATCCGTACACGACGCTGGATGGTCCGTGTTCGTCGCGATGCTGGAATACAAGGCCGCCAAGAACGGACGTGCCTTCCACCGCATCGGACGCTTCGAGCCCACCTCTCAGGTCTGCTCGGCCTGCGGCGTCAAGGACGGCCCCAAGCCCCTCCACGTCCGCGTCCGGACGTGTGGGGGCTGCGGGACTGTCCTGGACCGAGACATCAACGCGGCGGTCAACGTCGCGAAGGCGGCCGGACTGGCCGTGTCAGCCCGTGGAGCGCAGGTAAGACGGGGACTCGTCCCCGCGCAGCGCGTTGAAGCAGGAACCCACCGAGACGGTCACCCGACCGTGGTAGGAATCCCCGGCCTTTAGCTTTAGGCCGGGGAGCGGAAGTCAAGCCCGTGCGGGAGCGCCCCGCGGCGCGTGGCTGCGGGGCGCCTCGTGGGGTTTAGTCGATCTTCTGCCCGTCGTACATACCGCCCTTGCAGGTGTTGTCCGTCAGATCGGCCGTTCCGCCGCCCTGCTTGCACTGAGAAGGGGTGACGTAGGATGAGGCACCCTGTGTGGTGGCGGCGGTGGCGGTGGCCGCGCCTGTGAGGCCCAGTCCAGCGACGGCTGCCGTGGCGATGGCGGCGGCGAGGATTCGTCGAATGCGCATTCGATTCCCCTTTCACGGATTGCCTCGGTTGGGGCACTAGTTAGTTTGATCTTCACCCATGTGGGTGGCACGTCATGTTGGTCCATTCGGGTGACAGTGCTGTCGGCCGCGGGGTCGGTGACGCGACCCGTCGGGCAGGCCCTAGGTCGGCGGATCTCGCCCTCCTCCGACTCCCCGCCGGCCGCCGGCGCCCCGGATCCGGGCGGCGCGAGCAGCACTCCGGAGCCGGGCAGCGCAGATCCCAGGGGGATCGTGGGGCGACTCGATCCGGGCCGCCGTCACCCAGATGATGGCCTCCGTGGGGCCGTGGAGGTATCACAACTTCCGCAGCGGCCGAGCAGTCGGGCCGCCAGGCCGGGGGTGAGGGCCTCGCCGCCGCACCAGATTCGGCTGCCCGGGGCGCCGGGCCAGCCGCCGGCCGTGGCCAGGTGCCAGATTCTCGGGGTGGCCTGGATCACATCGGGAGCGTGCTCGGCCACCAGCTCGCTGAAGGTCCGGGTTCGCCCGGGTCCCGGCCGGGGCGGCGACGAAGCTGCCGCCCACCGTCAGCGGCAGCAGCAGCTCGGCCAAGGAGATGTCGAAGGGCAGCGCCGTCATGGCGAGGACCTCCAGACCGGGCACCTGGGCCAGCCGGGCGAGCAGCGCCTCGTGCGACACCATCACACCCTTCGGGCGCCCGGTGGAGCCCGAGGTGTACATCGCGTAAGCGATCCCGTCGAGGCCGTCCGCAGGCGACGCCCCTCCCCGTCCTGGTCCGGCCACGGGGCGAGACCGGTGCGGGTGACGGACAGGGCGCCGCCAGTGCCGTCGCCGAGCAGCACCGAGGGCAGCGAGTCGGCGAGCATCCGGTCACGGTGAGCGGGCGGGCTGTGTTGGTTGAGGGGCAGTACGGCGCATCCCGACCGGCTGGCGGCCACGAACGCGAGGGCGGCGCTCAACGGGTCGTCCGAGTCGACGGCGACCAGGGAACTCGCTGATGCGTGCCCGCTGATCGACTCCGACCATACGGGGGCCCGCTCGGCGAACTCCTGGTAGGAGCGAACGCGTTCACCGATGGCGGCAGCAGCCCGCGAAGTCCGGCCCGTGCTTCCCCCTGCTCAGCGGACCGGTGCCGCGGCGGTGCTAGGAACAGGAACCACGATGGTCAGCAACTCCGCGCGCTGCGGGGCGAGGTGACACTTCACAGGTCGGTGCGCTGGACGGCGACCACCGCGCTCAGGTCGGCCGCCAGCGGCAGGTCCACGGTGCGCAGGGCCGGATGCTCCAGCCAGTGCAACCGGGCGGTGTCGGTGCGCCCGGCGTACGAGGGCGGCCACGTCCGAGAGGGCGTGAAGTCGTCGACGACGAGCACGCCGCTGCACAGCTCATCCGGCTCGGCGCGCCCGTGCCGCGGGCTGGCATCGACCCGGTGCTCTGGCTGCGGGACGCCTTGCTCGCGGTCGGCGCGCGGAACGTGAGGCACGCCGGTCCGCACAGATATGTCTTCCGGCTCGGCAGGAAGCGACGCGAGCGTGAGGGCATCCGGCTCGGCATCGACCGTCGCCCATGCCCGAAGCGCCCGCCCCCGGCCCCGCCGGGGTCCTGAGCCCGCGGGTCGGCCGTCGGATCTCAAGGCAGTCGGGTCGGTTGCAGGCTGCCTGTCGATCGGTCCGGGCGG
>NZ_JBSFKD010000047.1:0-64097 GCF_053598395.1 Streptomyces sp. NPDC001135
GAGCGGCTGTCACGGTTGTTCAACTTCTGAGACAGTACGGGCCGGGGGGGGGGGGGAAGACCCGCCCCCGCAACCCCCCACGGGCCCCCGCCCCGGCCTGCGCAGGCGGGGCCGGACGCCCTCGAAGCGATGCTCAGACCAGGTCGAACCGGTCCAGGTTCATGACCTTGTCCCACGCGGCGACGAAGTCCTTGACGAACTTCTCCTTCGCGTCGTCGGACGCGTAGACCTCGGCGAGCGCGCGCAGCTCGGAGTTGGAGCCGAAGACCAGGTCGGCACGGCTGCCGGCCCACTTCAGCTCGCCCGTGACGGCGTCGCGGCCCTCGAACGTGGTCTGGTCCTCGGAGGTCGACTTCCAGGTCGTGCCCATGTCGAGCAGGTTGACGAAGAAGTCGTTGGTCAGGACGCCGGGCGTCTTGGTGAGGACGCCGAGCTGGGACTGCTGGTGGTTGGCGCCGAGCACGCGCAGACCACCGACGAGCACCGTCAGCTCGGGGGCGCTCAGGTTCAGCAGGTTCGCCTTGTCGACCAGCAGGTACTCGGCCGGCAGGCGGTTGCCCTTGCCGAGGTAGTTGCGGAAGCCGTCCGCGGTCGGCTCCAGCGCCTCGAAGGACTCCGCGTCGGTGTGCTCCTCGGTCGCGTCCACCCGGCCCGCCGTGAAGGGCACCCGGACCTCGAAGCCGCCCTCCTTGGCGGCCTTCTCGACCGCGGCGACACCACCGAGGACGATCAGGTCGGCCAGGGACACCTTCTTGGCGCCGGAGGAGGCGTTGAAGTCCTGCTGGATGCCCTCGAGGACGCGCAGCACCTGGGCCAGCTCGTCGGGCTCGTTGACCTCCCAGCCGCGCTGCGGGGCCAGGCGGATACGGGCGCCGTTGGCACCGCCGCGCTTGTCGCTGCCCCGGAAGGTGGACGCGGACGCCCAGGCGGTGGTGACCAGCTGGGACACCGACAGCCCGGATTCGAGCAGCTTGGTCTTCAGGGCCGCGATGTCGGCGTCGTCGATCAGCTCGCCCTCGCGCTCCGGCAGCGGGTCCTGCCAGATCAGGGTCTCCTCCGGGACCTCCGGGCCGAGGTACAGCGACTTCGGGCCCATGTCACGGTGGGTGAGCTTGTACCAGGCGCGGGCGAAGGCGTCGGCGAACTCCTGCGGGTTCTCGTGGAAGCGGCGGGAGATCGGCTCGTAGATCGGGTCGAAGCGCAGCGACAGGTCGGTCGTGAGCATCGTCGGCTTGCGCTTCTTCGACGGGTCCTGCGGGTCGGGGACGATCGCCTCGGCGTCCTTGGCCACCCACTGCTTGGCGCCGGCCGGGGACTCGGTCAGCTCCCACTCGTAGCCGAAGAGGATGTCGAAGAAGCCGTTGTCCCACTGGGTCGGCGTGGCGGTCCAGGTCACCTCCAGACCGGAGGTGATGGCGTCCGCGCCCTTGCCGGTGCCGTAGGTGCTCTTCCAGCCGAGGCCCTGCTCCTCGAAGCCGGCGGCCTCGGGGTCGGCGCCGACCGCGTCGGCGGGTCCGGCGCCGTGGGTCTTGCCGAAGGTGTGGCCACCGGCGATGAGGGCGACGGTCTCCTCGTCGTTCATCGCCATGCGGCGGAACGTCTCACGGATGTCGCGGGCCGCGGCCAGCGGGTCCGGGTTGCCGTTCGGGCCCTCGGGGTTGACGTAGATGAGGCCCATCTGGACGGCGCCGAGCGGGTTCTCCAGCTCGCGGTCGCCGGTGTAGCGCTTGTCGTCCAGCCAGGTGGTCTCGGGACCCCAGTAGACGTCCTCCTCCGGCTCCCAGACGTCAGCGCGGCCACCGCCGAAGCCGAAGGTCTCGAAGCCCATGGTCTCCAGCGCCACGTTGCCGGCGAGGATCATGAGGTCGGCCCAGGAGATCTTCTGGCCGTACTTCTTCTTCACCGGCCACAGCAGGCGGCGGGCCTTGTCCAGGTTGGCGTTGTCCGGCCAGCTGTTCAGCGGGGCGAAGCGCTGCTGGCCGGCGCCGGCGCCGCCGCGGCCGTCGCTGATGCGGTAGGTGCCCGCGCTGTGCCAGGCCATACGGATGATCAGCGGGCCGTAGTGACCGAAGTCGGCCGGCCACCAGTCCTGCGAGGTGGTGAGCACCTCGGCGATGTCCCGCTTCAGGGCCGGAAGGTCGACGCTCTGGAACGCCTCGGCGTAGTCGAACTCCTCGCCGAGCGGGTTCGTCACGGGCGGGTTCTTGGCAAGGATCTTCAGGTTGAGCCGCTCCGGCCACCACTGGCGGTTGCCACCGCCCTGGGTCGGGTGCAGGGCCCGGTCATGGGCGACGGGGCAGCCGCCGCTCGCCCCCTCCGCCTTCGCGTCTGTGACGATCGCGTCGTGGTTCTCAGTCATGGCAATCCTTCCGAACTGTGCGGAACTCGGTGCTCAGGAACTGCGGCCGGTGGAACAGTCGGGGCAGGTGCCCCAGTAGACGACCTCGGCCTCGTCGATGGCGAAACCGCGGGGGTCGGAGGCGGTCAGGCAGGGCGCGTCGCCGACCGCGCAGTCGACGTCGGCGACGGCACCGCAGGACCGGCACACGATGTGGTGGTGGTTGTCCCCCACGCGTCCCTCGTACCGGGCCGGGTGACCGGCCGGCTCGATACGGCGGACCAGACCCGCCGCGGTGAGCGCGTGAAGGGCCTCGTAGACGGCTTGCAGGGAGATGTGGCCCACGCGGTGGCGCACCCCGGAGGCGATCGCCTCGACGCCGAGGTGGTCGCCCGCCCGGACGGTCTCCAGCAGCGCGACGCGGGCTGCCGTCACGCGCAGGCCGGCACCGCGGAGCTCCTCGGCGGTGGTCGGGGTCGGGGAGGCGGTCATGGGGGCGAACCTACCCTCATAAACACGAGGGGTTCAAGAAAACGAACGATGCAATTTTGGTCGCGTCCCGTCGCCTGCCGGTCATCCCCGCGTTCACCTCGGCACCCGCTCCCGCGCCGGCCGGAAGATTTGCTCCGACGTTTGCCTTCGCATAGCCCGGTGGGGAGGGGGGTCCGTCGTCGGGCGGCTGTGTCCGGCGTGGCCGGCGCGAGCGCTCCGGTGCACGGTCGAGGGGCGGGTCAGGGGGCGGGCCCGGTGACGGGCCGGGGAATGACTCCGGGGACGGGCCGAAGGACAGGCCGAGGGATGGGTCGGGGAATGGGGCGCCGGATGGGTCGGGGGCATGCCCGCATCATGTGGCCCCGGACCGACGCCGGTGGCGCGGCAAGCCGGACGGTCCTCCCAACGGGTGAGCGAGGCGCACACGGGGCGCGCGAGGTATGCGAGGCACTCCGACACCCCGGCCTGCGTTCCCGGATGTTCCCGGCCTCGACGCGTTCCCCCGGTCGGGACCCGGGTCCGGTTCCGAGGACCGCTACGACGACGGGCGGCGCGGCCCGGTGACGTCGGCGAGCCGGGAGATCAACCCGGTCGCCCGTCTCCCCGACCCGGTACCGGACACGGCCGGCCGACCCGACGGCGCTCGGGCCGGCGCCGGGTCAGCCGGTGTGCCGGCCGGCGGTACGGGCGTACCGGTACCGGCGGGCCAGGGCGTGGAAGGCCTCCTTCGGTTCCCAGTGCCAGCCCGAGGCCGGGTCGTCCGGGTCGTCCTTGAGGGTCTTGGTGAGGGCGTAGCTCACCAGGTCGAGGTCGTGGCGCGGGTCGCCCGGCCGGTGCGGGGCGTCAGGGGTCACGAACTCGAAGGCCATCGCCGCGTACAGGCCCATCGAGGAGAAGGCGTCGAGCAGGTGCATCAGATAGGTCGCCTGGGTCCGCTCGCTGCGGACGAGGTCGCCCTTGATCTCCGGGGGCTTCTTGGCGTAGTCGACGACGTCCCAGGCCATGCCGCCGGTCCGGGGCGCCCCGACATAGGCGCAGGTGCCGAACTCGGTGATGGCCAGCGGTTTGCCCCAGCGCAGATAGCGGCTCAACTCCCTTGCGTAGTCGGCCTGGTGGGGGAAGTACGAGTAGTAGTCGATCCCCACGATGTCGAAGAGGCGCCAGTCGACCTGGTCGTCCTGCGCGGCGGCGTAACTCAGCCGGCCGCGGAAGACGGACCGTCCGACCGCGGCCGCCTTCGCCGTGAACCGGTCCAGACGGCGCTGCATCGCGACGGGGTCCACCGTGCCGTCGCGCAGGTTACGGATGCGTTCGAAGACGGTGTCACCGGGAACGATCCCGGGCACGAACAGCCAGAACTCGCAGCCCACACTGAGGTCCACGGCCGCACCGTGCCGCCGCAGCCGCTCCGCGAACCGGCCGGTCTCGGCGAGGTGTTCCAGGATGTCCCGCTCCGGGACGTCCCCGAGGGTCGGCTGGAGCCAGACACGCAGCCCCCGTTCGGCCGCCTCCGCGGCGGTGGCCGTGAGCCGTTCCACCCCGTCACCCGTCACATCGACGGTGTCGGCGTGCAACTCGTCGCGGATGACCCGGATGTCCTCCCGCATGCGGGCCGCGCTGAAGGCCGTACCCGGCGTCTCCCCCGCACCCACGGTGTACACCACCCCGTGGTGGCGCAGTCCGTGGCGCGGCGCCTGGCGCGGTCCGCCCTCGGCGGCGTCCGCCCGTTCCGACGGCAGCACGGTCGCGGCCAGGCCGGCGGACGCCATGCCGGCCAGGAACTGTGCACGCTTGATCCTCTTGCTCCTCTGCATACGGTCACCCTGCCGGGCCCGGCCACCCCGGCGCCGTCCGCCGACGGTCTACGACGAGGGGCCGAAGGGTGACCGATTGACGCCGAAGGGTGGGGGTCGGCATCAAAAGTCGCGCCCCTCGTCATCTCCCCACCTCGGCCCGCTCGACCCCATACGGACAATCGGCGCATATACCGCGTAAAGCCATCCGAGGTGTGAAACTCGGACTTCCATCCGAAGGGACCGTCGAGAGGGACGCTGGTGGACCTGGACGACGTCGCCGACGAGTTGTACGGGCTGCGGCCGGAGGACTTCGTCGCCGCCCGCGATCGTCGCGTCCTGGACGCACGCAAGGCCGGTGACCAGGCCCTCGCCAAGGACATCGGCGCGTTGCGCCGGCCGAGCCTGGGGGCCTGGGTCAGCAATCTGCTCGTACGCCGGCAGCGGGAGGAGGTCGAACCCCTGCTGGCCCTCGGCGAGGAGCTGCGCCGGGCCCATCGTGAACTGGACGGTCCGCAGCTGCGCAAGCTCGCCCGCCGGCAGACGGAGGTGATCGGCGCGCTCGGGCGGCGGGCCCGGCGGCTGGCGGCGCAGGCCGGGCGGCCGGTGGGCGAGGGCGTCCAGCGTGAGGTCGAGGAGACCCTGCACGCCGTGCTCGCCGATCCGGAGGCCGCGCGGGAGTGGGCGGCGGGCCGGCTGGTGAAGCCCCTCAGCTCCACGTTCGGCTTTCCGGACACCGACGAGGGGGTCCTCGAACGCCGACCCGCCGCCCCGTCGGCGGCCAGAGCGAAGCGCACCGAGAAGGAGGGGACCGGCGGACGCGGGGTGGCGGCCAGGAAGCGCGGCAGGGCGGAGGGGCGTGAGGACGAGTTGGCACACCGGCGCCGTCTCGGCGAGGCCCGCGAGACCGCACGCGACGCCGAGCGGGACCTGCGGGCCCGCGAGGCGGAGGCCCGGACCACCGAACGGGAGGCGGACGAGGCCGGCGACCGGGTGGCCTGGGCGGAGCAGCGGGTGCGTGAGGTGCGCGCGGCGCTGCGCGACGCGGAGGAGGAGCAGCGGCAGGCGCGTACGGACGAGCGGGAGGCGCGCGACCGGGCCCGCCAGGCCGACCGCGCCGTACGGCAGGCCCGGCGGCACGCCGAGACGACCGCGGCACGGGCGGAACGGCTGGCCGGCGTGCGGGCGGACCGCGCGTCCCCGGGCCGCGGGAACCGGCTGGTCTCCAGCTAACGGTGTGCGCCTGCGACCAGCACCTCAGCTGGACCTCGGCACGGCAGCCACCTGGACCTCACGTCGACCAGGGAGTTACGGGCGGGCGCGTCCGCTGGTGATCGCCTGGGGGTCAGGCGGTGCGGTCCGGGGCCTCAAGGGAGTCGAGCCAGCGGAGGAGACGGGCTCCCTGGCGGACCATGATGTCCGGGTCGCGCAGAGCGTTGGCCAGGAGCGACATGCCTTGGTATGCGGAGACGAGGGCTACGGCGAGGTCGTCCGGGTCCGGCATACCCATGGCGTGGAACTGGTGTCGGGTCCATTCCAGCAGGCGCCGGATCACCGCGCCGGCCTCCGCGTCTAGGGTTCCGTCGGCGCGTTTGTCGAGTTCGACAGCCAGGGTGCCGGTGGGGCAGCCGTAGCGGGCGGCCGTCTCGCGCTGGTCGACCCAGGCCTCGACCAGGGCCTTGAGGCGGTCGCGCGGGTCGGGCAACTGATCCAGGCGGCTGGTGAGTTCGGCCAGGTGCGAGCTGTGCTCGGAGAGTGCGGCCAGGACCAGCTCGTCCTTGGTCTTGAAGTAGTAGTAGACGTTCCCGACCGGAACGTCGGCGGCGCGCGCGATGTCGGCGAGGGTGGTGCGCTCGACACCCTGTTGGTGCAGGACCCGGGCCGCCTCGGTCGTCAGCCGTCGACGCTTGTCGGCCGCGCGCGCCCGGGACTTCGCTGAGTTGGTCACCCAACTCACTATAGACAACCCCCGATGGGCTCGTGCTACGGTCCAAGTAAGTCAGCCAACTAACTAATTCAGGGGATGGCAATGATCGTGGTGACGGGCGCAACCGGCAACATCGGACGGACCTTGGTGCCCCTGCTGGCCGGGGCGGGCGAGGACGTCGTGGCCGTCTCGCGACGGCCTCAGTCCGCACGGCTCCCCGCCGGGGTCCGGCACGCTCAGGCCGACGCCGGGAACAGCACGAGCATGCGGCCGGTCCTCGACGGCGCCGGCGCCTTCTTCATCCTGCTGGGCGGCGAGCTCAACGGCCACGGCGAAAGCCCGAACGCCCTGATCGACGCGGCCCTGGACGCAGGGGTCAAGCGGATCGTCCTGCTCTCCTCCCAGATCAACTCCACCCGCCCCGAGGCTCTCTCGCACACCCGCCTGCGCGACTTCGAGGCCGCCGTGCGCACGTCCGGAGCGGACTTCACGATCCTGCGTCCGGGCGGATTCGCCTCCAACGCCCTCGCGTGGGCCGAGTCGGTCCGCACCAAGCGCACGATCTTCGCTCCGTTCGGCGATGTGGCCCTGCCCGTCATCGACCCGGCCGACATCGCCGCGGTCGCCGCGGTGGCACTGCGCGAGGAGGGGCACTCGGGTCGTACGTACGAACTCACCGGGCCCGAGATCATCAGCCCGCGCCGGCAGGCCGCGGTGATCTCCCGGGCCCTGGGCGAGGAAGTCGCCTTCGTGGAACTGACCCGCGAACAGGCCCACGCCCACCTGGCGCAGTTCATGCCCGAGGAGGTTGTCGACGGCACCCTGGACGTCCTGGGCATCCCGCTGCCGGCCGAGCAGGCGATCAGCCCCGATGTGGAGAACGTCCTCCGCCGTCCGGCCAGGGCCTTCGGCGAGTGGGTGGCGCGCAGCCTGCCGGCCTTCCAGTAGGGCGCCCCGCGGACGACGGCCGCCAAAAGCAACAGCTCCGTTCGACCCACTCCGTGTTCGGAAGCCGCCGCCCGTGCCGGCGAGGGGGTCGGATACGTCCACATCAGGCAGATGGACGCGGGCGTGCCGGATCCGGCCGGCCTGGGTGGCCAACGCACCTGGCCCGACGCGGAGTTGCCCGTGATCGTCGAACAGGATCTGTACCCGTGCGCTCCCGACGTGCCACTCCCCGTAAGGCGACGGGCCTCGCGGGTCCCCGGTGAGGTCGCGAGGGTGCCGGGCGGGGGCTTGGCCAGCGCGCCGCCGGCGACGCCGGTCCGTCGGGTGCCGGCCGGGGTGGTCCCGGTCCGGCCGACCGCCTGTGCCACGACAACCGCCGCCCTGCGCTGCCCGTCGCAAGGCACGGTAGGCTGCGCGGAGTTGGTGAACGGAGGTCACTGCCGATGTGTGCCCATCCGGTGGCCTTGGGGGATACGGTCCTGGTTCGCCCGTTGGGCGAGGGGCCGATCAAGGCGGTGTGCAGGGCTCACTCGTACGGGTGCACCCGGTCCGGCCGTCCGTGGCATCCGGGAGGGGTCCGTCGTTCGGCAGCGAGTGTGATGTTTGCCATGTGACGTGATGGACCAGGGGCGAACGGGCAAGGTACCCCTTCATGCCCCACGCCAACCCTCTGCGGCAGGTGATTCGATGACCACGGCGACGACCCGGGCGCTCCGGACGACGCCGCCCACCCGTACCGGCGAGACGACCGCCAGGGATTCCCCGGCCACCGCCATGCCCTCACTGCCGTCGCTGACGGGATTGCGGTGGATGGCGGCGCTCCTGGTGTTCGGACTGCACGTGAACAACTTCGGCTACTTCGGAGGCACCAGTGGCCGCCTGGTGACCTGGGGATTCGGTGCCGGTGCCACAGGAGTGTCCTTCTTCTTCGTACTGTCCGGTTTCGTACTGACCTGGTCGGCGCGGCCCCGCGATCGCACACTCGCGTTCTGGCGGCGGCGCATCGCCCGCATCTACCCGGTGCACCTGGTCACCCTGGCCGTCGCCTTCGTCATGGCGTACTCGCTGGCGCACCAGCCGAGGCCGACGCCGAAGCAGGCCCTGTCCAACGTGTTGCTGCTCCACTCCTGGTGGCGCCCCTGGTGGCAGACGCTGAACCCGGTCAGCTGGTCCCTTGCCTGCGAGGCCTTCTTCTACGCCTCCTTCCCCCTGTTGTTCCTGCTGCTGCGCCGGCTCGGTGCGCGCGGTTCGGCCGCGCTGGGCGCACTGTCGGTGGTGGCGGTCGTCGTGCTGGCCTGGGCGGACGCCCACCACTGGTGGACGTACGCGCTGTACTCGTTCCCCGCGGCCCGGCTGCCGGAGTTCGTCCTCGGCGCGGTGACCGCGCGGCTGGTGCTGCTCGGCCGGTGGCGCGGGCCCGGTCTCGAGGCGTCGCTCGCCCTCGCGATCATCGGCTACTTCCTCGTCCCGCAGGTCACGCCCGGCTACTCCGCCACCATGTGCACCATCGTCGGGTTCACGCTGCTCATCCCGGCCGCGGCGGTCGCGGATGTCCAGGGGCTGCCCTCGCTGTGGCGGCGCCGGCGGCTGGTACGGCTCGGTGAACTGTCGTTCGCCTTCTACATGATCCATCTGCTGGTGCTGCGCGCCGGCACCCAGCTGCTCGGGACGAAGCCGCACTTCGGGCTGCTCGCGGGACTGGCCGTCACCACGGTCGCGTTCTCCGTGTCGCTCGGACTGTCCTGGGTCCTGTACGAGGCGGTGGAGTGCCCGGCGAGACGTGTGCTGCTGCGCCGACGCCGCCCCACGCCCCCGCCGGAGCCGGTGGACGCACATGGCGAGGCACCGGCCGCGGCACGGGACTGAGCAGGGTCCGCGGGCTGTCGGGGACATCCGGAGGGCTCAGTGAGAAGGGGGCGTCGGCTCGGCTGCGGAAGGCGGCTCGACACCGCGCCCTGAGATCCCGAGTCCTGCCGACCTCCCGGGGAACGGCCCCGGCCTCCCTCCGCCGCGCTCCCACGCGACCGGCGGTGCCCTCGGGCCGAACCCCGCGACCTGCTGATGCGTCCTCCTCGGACCCGGTGTCCTCCCTGGACGGCGGCCTGCTCGTACCGAGGCGCGCCGGCGACCCGGGCTGCCGCCCCGTCGGGAGCGGGCACCGGCACCGCGGACGGCGACGTCCGGACCGGGGGTGGCGTGCGGTCTCCCTGTGGTGACGCCTTCGTCCTGGCCACGGAGGTCACGGCCGCGCCGCGTGGGCCGTACGCCCTGGCCCACGGCTCCGGCGGCTTCCTGCATCGGCCACCGCACCGCCGGGACCCCAACTCCCCGACACCGCCTTCCACCACGCGCCACGCCGCGGCGACCGGCGGACTCCGCGCCGCTCGGCAAGGAGTGCCTCCGGGCGTCCCTCTTCCGTCGTCCCGGTCAGCCGGCCCCGCGCCCTTCAAGGGGTTCCCAGCGGTATCCCACGCACGGGTGACGTCAGCAACAGCCAGGAGAATCCGGCGAGATTCGGGGTAGTCGGCCCACCGGCCCGGACCCCCTTGAGCGGTCCGCGCGCCGAGTAATTTTCGTGTCAAGGGAGTAGGAGAGAATGAGAGTGCCCGAGCAGGACGCGGCCGCATCGGCGCCGCAGGTGGTGGGTTCCTTCCTGGAGCGACGCCGGGAGCAGATCGCCCAGCGCTGGGCCGACGCCCCCTTGTTCCGCTCGGTCTTCACCGTCTCCCGCGACGAGGCGGTGGAGGCGTGCAAGGCGGTCGTGGACTCCCTGTCCGACGTGGCGGTGAGCGGACGTCTGGAGGACATCACGGCCACCGGATTCCAGCCGGTGCGCGACCAGTTGGGACGCATGACACAGACCAGGGCCCTCGCCGGCTCCTCCCCCTCCCAGATCGCCGACGAGGTGGCCGCACTGCGGGTGCCTGCCGTCCAGTTGCTGCGCGAGGAGTTCCCCGACGCCGCCGCCCCGCAGGCCCAGGAGAGCGTGCTGGCGCTGACCCTGCTGCTGGGCACGCTGCGCCTGGTGGTGATGGAGACGGCGCTGGACGCGAACGCGGAGCTGATCGAGCGGCAGCGGCAGCAGCTGCTCGAAGTCGCCACCCCGGTCATCAAGCTGTGGGAGGGCACGGTCGCCGTCCCGCTGATCGGGACGCTGGACAGCGCCCGCAGCCAGGTCGTCATGGAGTCGCTGCTGGAGGCCATCGTCGAGCAGCGTGCCCGGTTCGCCATCCTGGACATCACCGGTGTCCCCACGGTCGACTCGCTCGTCGCGCAGCATCTGATGAAGACGGTGGCCGCCGCACGGCTGATGGGCGCCGAGTGCATCGTCTCCGGCATCCGTCCGGCCATCGCGCAGACCATCGTGCAGCTGGGCATCGACCTGGGCTCGGTGCTCACCCGTGCCTCCCTGGCCGACGCCCTCGCCTACGCACTGGGCCGGCAGGGCATCGAGGTCTCCCGTGCGGACGCGGGTGCGAGCGCGCGGTGAACCGGCCCACTCCCGGTCAGCCGGCCCAGGTCCCGGTACTCACCCTGGGCGACGTCCTGCTCGTCTCGCTGCAGGGCGAGCTGCACGACGGCATGGCCGAACAGCTGCAGCAGGACATCACCAGCCGCATCGCCACCACCCGGGTGACCGGCGTGGTGCTCGACATCTCCGGGGTGGACGTCGTCGACTCGTTCCTCGGCCGGGTGCTCGCCGAGATCGCCTCCACGGCCCGGCTGCTGGCGGCCCGTACCGTTCTCGCCGGGATGCGGCCCGCCGTGGCGATCACGCTCGTGGAGCTGGGGCTCGACCTGCCCGGTCTGGTCACCGCCCTCGACGTCGACCGCGCACTGGAGCTGCTGGCCCGGAGGGGGACGTGATGCAGGCGTCCGGCCAGGCGTCCGCGACCAGCCTGCCCATCGGCTCGGACGCGGATCTGGCCTGGGTGCGGCAGCAGGTGCGGCGGTGCGCGGCCCAGCTCGGCTTCGGGCTCGTCCAGCAGACCAAGCTGGTCACGGCGGCGAGCGAGCTGGCCCGCAACACGCTGGTGCACGGCGGCGGCGGCCGGGCGGAGATCACTCCGCTGGACAACGGCCGCGCCCGGGGCCTGAGGATGTGCTTCACCGACAGCGGCCCGGGCATCCGCGATCTGGAGCTGGCCATGACCGACGGCTACACCACCGGAGGCGGTCTCGGCCTCGGCCTGAGCGGCGCCAAGCGGCTGGTGCACGAGTTCGCCGTGGACACCGAGCCCGGCCGGGGCACGACCGTCACGGCCGTCGCCTGGGTGACGCAGGTTCCCTCGTCGCGTCAGGGGGCGGGATGAGCCGGGTGTGGGAGGTACCGGTGGGCGACTCCACGCGGGTACGCGATGCCCGGACGGCCGCCCGGGAGGCATGCGTGCACGCGGGCCTCGGCCCGCGGCGGACCCCGGCCGCCGAACTCGTCGCCACCGAGCTGGCGACCAATCTGCTCAGGCACGCGGGCGGCGGCCGGATGGTGGTCAATCTCGTCGGGCCGCCGGACGGCGGCCCGGGTGGGTCGGTGCAGCTCTTCTCACTCGACCACGGGCCGGGCATCGCCGATGTCCCCGCGGCGCTGCGGGACGGCTACACCACCGCCGGGGTCTCCCTCGGCGCCGGTCTGGGCAGCTGTCTGCGCAGCGCCGACGCCTTCCATCTGTACAGCGTGCCGGGCCGCGGGACGGTGGCGACGGCGAGGATCGACCCGGAGCACGCCGGGCCCGGGACAACCGCGGTGCGGGCGCAGGCGGGGCAGGCGCCGGCGGGCGGGATCTGCGTCTCGCTGGCCGGGGCCGAGCAGTGCGGTGACGCCTGGAGCTGGGCACGCTCCGGCGCCCTGCTGACCCTGCTCCTCGCGGACGGTCTCGGGCACGGCCCCAAGGCCGCGCACGCGTCCGCCACCGCGGTGGCGGAGCTGCACCGGGCCGCACACCTGCCGCCCGTCGAGATCCTGCGCCGGCTGCACACGGCGCTGCGGCCCACCCGCGGCGCGGCGGTCGCCGTGGCCCAGTTGGACACCGAGCGCGCGGAACTCTGCTTCGCCGGGGTCGGCAACGCCGGCGCCCGGCTGCGTACCGGGGAGGGCTGGGCGTCCCTCGTCTCCCATCCGGGGATCGTCGGGGCGTACTTCCCGGCGCACATCCCCGTGCGCAGGACGCCGTGGCGGCCGGACGGTCTCCTCCTGGTGCACAGTGACGGGCTGCCCAGCCGCTGGACCCCGCCGGAAGACCCCCGGCTGCTCGCCCAGGATCCGGCGGTGCTGGCCGCGACCGTCCTGCGCGACGCGAGCAGCCCCGCCCGCCCCGTACGCGACGACACCAGCGTGGCCGTACTGGCCCCCGACCGCCGGACCAGCCCCCATGACAGCCGTCTGTGACACCTGGACCCTTGTCTGTGCCGCCGACGCGGCCCGCGCCCGTGCGCTGCTGGCGCGGCTCACCGCGGACGCCGCGGTGCCCGCGCTGGAGCGCACCCGTTTCCTGGCCGCGCTCGGCGCCCGGCTGCGGCCCTGCCGCGAGGGGGCTCGTGTGGAGCTGACCGTCGCCGCCCACGCCGACGGCACCCTGCGCGTGCTGCTGAGCGGGCCCGATCCGTGGCAGGGCACCCTCGCCTGCCCCGCCCCGGTCACCGGGCCGCTGCCCAGACCCGCCGACCTCGACGACGCACGGCTCGCCGAGGCACTCCTGGACGCCGACGGGGACACGTCCGCCGTTCTCGTGCGGCTGGCGGAGACGGAGGAGCTGATCCGTTTCCATCGGGAGGAGCTGCACCAGACCAACCAGGGTGTGCTCGCCCTGCACGCCGAACTGGAGGCCGCCGCGCTGGCCCAGCGGGAGCTGCTGGACGCCGAGCGGGCCGCCCGCGCGGAGGCGGAGAACGCCCGTCGGCAGCTGACCTTCCTCGCCGATGCCAGCGCCGCGCTGAACGCCTCGCTGGACCACGAGGACATCCTGTGCCGGCTGTCGGAGCTGCTCGTCCCGGAGTACGCCCGGCACGTCGACGTCTGGCTCGTGGACGACGAGCGGACGCCCCCGGCCGAGCGCGCGGCGGCCTCGGTGACGGCGGCCCGCACCGGTCGGCCCCAGCACGCGGGCCCCCGGCCGGGTGGCCTGCCGGGCGTGGACGACCTGCCGGCCTCTGCGCTGTCCCCGGACCGTCCGCTGCTGTGTCTGCCGCTAGGCGTGCGCGCGGTCCAAGGTGTGCTGACCCTGGCCGCGCACGGCGACCGTTTCGATCCGGACACCACGGTGATGCTGGTCGAGCTGGCCCGGCGGGCGGGCATCGCGCTGGACAACGCCCGCCAGTACCAGCAGCACCGCAACGTCGCCGAGGAACTGCAGCGCGCCCAGCTCACCGACCTGCCCGCCACGCCGGGCCTCGCGCTCGCCGCGCGCTATCTGCCGGCCACGCACGGGATGAACATCGGCGGGGACTGGTACGACGCCTTCCCGCACCCCGACGGCAGTGTGCTGGCGGTGATAGGGGATGTCACGGGGCACGGACTGCGGGCGGCGGTCATCATGGGCCAGCTGCGCACCGCCCTGCGCGCGTACGCCGTCGAGGGCAACGGGCCCGCCCGTATCCTCACGCTGCTGCACCGGATGCTCCGTCACCAGCAGCCGGAGCTGTACGCGACCTGTGCCATCGCCCGGTTCACGCCCGGGGACCCCCGCGTGGTGTGCGCGGCCGCCGGGCATCCGCCGGCCGTCGTGCGCGGCCCCGGCGGCGAGGTGCGGGTGCTGGAGGCCCGGCAGGGGATCATGCTCGGCGTCCCGGTGCCCTTCGAGTACGAGGAGCACACCGTCGAGCTGGCCCCGGGCTCGACGCTCGCGCTGTACACGGACGGGCTGGTGGAGCGGCGGTCGGCGGGGATCGACGCGGGCATCGAGCGGCTGGCGTCGGCCATGGGCGCGCTCGGCGCGGCGGAACTGGAGGACCTGGAGACCGGGGCCGACTCGCTGCTGAAGTCGATGCTGTACGACTCCGAACACGACGACGACATCTGCCTGTTGCTCTGCCGCACCGCCCGGAAGTGAACAGCCGGGTGCCGGCCCCCGCGTGCGGGAGCCGGCACCGCCCGGTGCCACCGGTCGACGCGGGCGTCAGGCGGTGGACGGGAAGCGGTCCCAGACCCGGTGCGAGCCGAGCAGTCGGGTGAGCTGCTGCAGGACCGTCGTGGCGCCGTCGCCGGCGATCACCCCGGGGGCGTCGAGGGGGATGCCGGCCGCCTCCAACACGCTCTGTGCGCCCTTGGCGGCACCGATGGCCTTGCCGTGCCGGTACGCCTCCGCCAGCAGCAGCCCCACGCGCGGGTCGGGAGTGCCGTTCCGGGCGGTGGGCAGGCCCGCCTTGGCGTCGCGGGCGCCGTAGGCGTCGGCGCCGACGCCCGGGGTGCCGGCCACCAGCAGGGCGTCGAACTCCACCGACCGGGCCGTGGCATAGGTCCGCTGGACGCCGAGGGCGTCCGCGCCGGACCCGAGGGTGCCGCCCGTCGGCGCGACGACCAGTGGGACCATGCCGCCGTCCAGCACCTCCTGGCGTACGGCCCGTACCCCGTCGAGGTCGCCGTCGGGCCCGGTGACGATGCCGATGATCCGGCCGTCGGTGGGCCAGGTGTGCCCGACCTGGGACAGGGCGGGGCTGGGCGCGACGTCGGCCAGGGGCACGGTGGGCTGCGGGGCGGGCAGGCCGAGACCGGTGGCGACGCCCGCGCACAGCTCCGGGTCGATGTTCGCCAGCACCTGCAACGCCCGCTCCCTGATGGCCGTTTCGTAGCACTTGCCGAGTTCGAAGGTGTAGGCGCCGATGATGTGCTCGCGCTCCACCGGGCTCATGCTGAGCCAGAACCGGCGCGGCTGGCTGAAGTGGTCGTCGAAGGACTCGGGTGCCTCCCGTACCTTCGCCGCCTCCGGGAGGCGTACGGGAACCTCGACGTACGCCGCCGTGTCGGCGCCGGCGGTGAACGGGCAGCCGCCGTCCAGGGAGTTGGGACGGTAGGGGGCGGCGCCTCGGTGCACCGCGGTCTGGTGCATGCCGTCGCGGAGCATGTCGTTGACGGGTGCGTGCGGCCGGTTGACCGGGAGCTGCGGGAAGTTGGGGCCGCCCAGACGGGTGATCTGGGTGTCCAGGTAGGAGAAGAGCCGGCCGGCCAGCAGCGGGTCGTCGGTGATGTCGATGCCGGGGACGAGGTGGCCGACGTGGAAGGCGACCTGCTCGGTCTCGGCGAAGAAGTTGGAGGGGTTGCGGTCGAGGGTGAGCAGTCCGATGGGCTGCACGGGGGCGAGTTCCTCGGGGACGATGTTGGTGGGGTCCAGCAGGTCGATGCCCTCGAAGGTCTGGTCGGGGGTGTCGGGGAAGGTCTGGATGCCGAACTCCCACTGGGGGTGGGCGCCCGCCTCGATGGCGTCGGCGAGGTCCCGGCGGTGGAAGTCCGGGTCGACGCCGTTGATGATCTGCGCCTCCTCCCACACCAGCGAGTGCACGCCCAGCTTCGGCTTCCAGTGGAACTTCACCAGCGTCGTCCCGCCGGCCTCGTCGACCAGGCGGAAGGTGTGGACGCCGAAGCCCTCCATGGTGCGGAAGGAGCGCGGGATGCCCCGGTCGGACATGTTCCAGAGCGTGTGGTGGGTGGCCTCGGTGTGCAGGGTGACGAAGTCCCAGAAGGTGTCGTGGGCGCTCTGCGCCTGCGGGATCTCGCGGTCGGGGTGCGGTTTGCCGGCGTGGATGACGTCCGGGAACTTGATCGCGTCCTGGATGAAGAAGACCGGGATGTTGTTGCCGACCAGGTCGAAGACGCCCTCGCTGGTGTAGAACTTCGTCGCGAATCCGCGGGTGTCCCGGACGGTGTCGGCGGAGCCCCGGGAGCCGAGCACGGTGGAGAAGCGGACGAACACCGGGGTCTCGACGTCCTCGGCGAGGAAGGCCGCCTTCGTCACGTTCGCCGCCGTGCCGTAACTGCGGAAGACGCCGTGCGCTCCGGCGCCGCGGGCGTGGACCACACGCTCGGGGATGCGTTCGTGGTCGAAGTGCATGACCTTTTCCCGCAGGTGGTGGTCCTGCAGGAGAACCGGGCCACGGGGTCCCGCCTTGAGCGAGTGGTCCGTGTCGGACAGCCGGGTGCCCTGGGCGTTGGTCAGGTAGCTGCCGCTCTGCGCCATCCGGGCCGGGTCGGCGCCGGTGGGCTGGCCGGTGGGTGAGACGGTGTCGGGGCCGGTCTGGTCGGGCTTGGGCGGGAACGGGTCATGGGGTTCGGTCGGCTCGGCGACCGGCGGCGTCCGGGGGCCGGGCTTGCCGGGGATCCCCTCCTCCGGGCCCGCGCCGTCACCCTGAAGGGCGTCCGCCACCTTGTCCACCGCTCGCTTCAGGGGGTTCGTCTCGCTCATCTCCACCATTCCTTCGCTGGTCACGGGGCGGGCCCGGCACCGGCGAGGCGGGGTGTCCGACACGCGGTGGCCACACCCGGGCATACGGCCGGCAACACGAACACATCAGGGGAAAGGGGGTCGACGCGGCCTCGTACCGAGGTCCCCGGGCCGGTGCGTCCGAAACCGGCAATCGCGGAGGATTTCCGGTCGGGGTGAAGTCGGGCCGTCTCCCATCGAGTAGCCGGGACGGCTGGCCCGCCGGACGCGTCCGTCCGGCCCGGGGACCGTCGAGCAGGGCCAAGTGCCCCCTGCCGAGGGTGTCTTCGCCAGGAGGGCCGGCTTCTTGACCCGAGCAGGCAAGCACCCGGCCGCCCGCACCGCCACCTTAGGCGCTGCCCCCGGCCCCCGCAGTTCGGGAGGCCCGGTCACGGGTGGGTCGTGACCCGGATGGTCTTCAGTGACGGGTCCGCCGCATCAGCGATGAGGAAGCCGTGCTCCACTCCGCTGAGCAGGTACTCCACCACCTCCTTCGTGATCACCTCGCCGGGCGCCACAACGGGAACGCCGGGCGGATAGGGGCTGATCATCTCGGCGGCGATCCGTCCCACGGCGCGTTCGGCGGGCACCTGTTCGGCGGGCCCGAAGAACGCCTCGCGCGGCAGGACCGCCTCTTCCAGTTCGAGCGCGCGCGGCTCGGGCAGCCGGACCGCGGGCCGTCGCTCCAACGCACCGGCGTGCTCCACCAGGGAGCGCAGGGAGTCCAGCAGGATCTTCTCGGTCTCGTCGTCGTCGGCGTGGGTGATGGAGGCACTGATCCGGCAGGTGTCCGAGCCGCCCACGTCGACATGCCGGTCGGCCCGCAGCCATTCGGCCGCCTGCATACCGCTGATCCCGAGGTCCCGGACATCGATGACGATCTTCATCGGGTCGAACTCGGCCGCGAGCCCCTCCTCGACGACCTCGCCGCCCATCACCCGCAGCCCCGGCAGTTCGCGCAGTGCCGCCCGGATCCGCTCGGCCCGGTGGACGGCCCGTTCCAGCAGTTCGTGGCCCTGCTCGGCCATCTGCCGCCGCCAGCCGTCCAGGGCGCCGTACACCAGGCAGGAGGCGCTGGTGGTGCCGAGCAGGTCCTCGCGCTGCTTGAGGACCTCGGGTGCCACCCGGTCGTGCTGGAGGTGGAACACCGAGCTCTGTTCGATGGCACCGCCCATCTTGTGGACGCTGGTGACGACCAGGTCGGCGTCGGCGTCCATGCCCCAGGCCGGGAGGGCCGGGTGGAAGGGCAGATGGGCACCCCAGGCCTCGTCCACGATGAGCGGTACGTCGTAGGCGTGGCAGGCGTCGGCGACGCCCCGGATGTCGGCGCACGTGCCCCAGTCGGTGGGTGTGATCAGCAGCATGCCCTTGGCGTCGGGGTGCTCGCGCAGCCGGTCGCGGACGTCGTCGGGCTCCGGCGGATGGGCCATGTGGCGCTCGGCGTCGAACTTCGGATGGACCCAGATCGGCTCCACGCCGTTGATGATCACCGCCGCGATGACCGACTTGTGCGCGTTGCGGGACAGCAGCAGCTTCTCCCCCGGGCCCGCGACCGAGCACATCGCGGTCTTCACGGACAGGGAGCTGCCGCAGGTCGAGAAGAAGGCGCGCTCGGCGCCGACCGCGTCGGCCATCAGCTCCTGCGCCTGTTCCAGCACGCCCTGGGACTGCCGGCGGTCGTCCAGACCGTTGAGGGTCAGTACGTCCGAGCGGAAGACGTCGATGCCGAGGACGTCGGCGACCCGGGGGTCGGTGCCGCGGCCCTGTTTGTGTCCCGGCGGCCCGAACACCACGTCGCCGCGACGCCGGAACTCCTGCAGGGCCTCGAGTACGGGGGCGCGCGAGTGGTCCATGAGTGTCCTCTTCCTCTGCCGGCGTACGCAGGGTGCGGCCCGCGAACGGGGCCGCGCCCTCCGTGTTGCACTCGCCGCCCACTCGAAACCCCGGACCTCCGCGTCAGCGGGGCGGGCCGCAGCTCACGGCCCGTCCGTCGCCCCCCTCCGCGAACGCGGTGCCGTGCTCGGCGTCCCGTGCGCGGGCCACCGCCTCGGACAGCACCCGGCGGATCCCGTCGGGCAGCCGGCCACTGGAGGGCCACTGCACCACACAGCGGGCGACCTCCCGGAGTTTGACGTTCGTGTGCTGCGAGACCTGCCTGAGCACCTCCCAGCCCTGCTCCGGGCGCAGTCCGCCGACGACGATGACCACACCGATCGCCTGGTCCACCAGGGCGTGCGAGGCCACGGCCCGGCGCAACTGGGCCACCTCCTCGTGGAGTGCCGCCAGCTGGTCCGCCTGCTCGTCGCGTCCGATCATGCCGCTCACCCTGCGCAACCCGCCCGGCCGACACCAGCCGCCAGGCGAAGACCATCGCAGCAGGCCGTACAGAAAACGAAAGCCCCCTGGTCACGGAGCACATAGCCGGATGATTCCGGGGCATGCGGCAGCCATGGACACGTTCACGTTCGACAGCGCGGATCTGGCCGTGACGGAAGACTTCCTCAGCCGCGCCTACGCCCGGATGCGCATCGGCAGCAGCACCCCCGGGGCGGGCCGGGCCCGGATCCGGCGCAGCGCCATCGCCCCGGTGAGCGTGGACGAACTCACGCTCGACTTCGAGATGAACTACTCGGTGACGCCGCTGGGCCGGATCTGTCTGTGCGTGGTCCACGAGGGAACGGTGCGGGACCACGGCTTCGCGGGCGTCGAGGACGACCGCTTCGGGCCGGGTGACGTGGTGCTGTTCGCGCCGCCCGACCTGCCGTACACGGGGCGGATCTGCAACGCCCGCTACAACATCACGATGCTGGACCCGGAGCTGCTCGCCCAGGTGGCCGCCGGTCCGGACGGCTCACGGCCGGTACGGCTGACCGGCCACCGGCCGCGCTCGGCGGCGGCGGCCCGCCAGCTGAGCCAGGCGATCGGCCATCTGCGCGATCATGTGCTGTCCGACCCCGGCACCGCCGACCAGCCGCTGATCGCCGCGACGGCCGGACAGTACCTGGCGGCGAGCGTCCTGAACGCGTTCCCGAACACCGCCCTGACCGAGCCCACGCCGGCCGACCGCAGGGACGCGCGTCCGGAGACGCTGCGCCGCGCCCTCGCCTACATCGACGACCACGCCGATCAGCCGGTCACGGTCGCCGACATCGCCACGGCGGCCCATGTGACGGTACGGGCCCTGCAGTACGCCTTCCGGCAGCACCTGGACACCACCCCGCTGGCGCACCTGCGCCGGGTACGGCTCGCGCACGCCCATCACGACCTGGTGACCGCCGGACCCGACAGCGGGGAGACCGTCACGGCGACCGCCGCCCGCTGGGGCTTCCACCACCCCGGCCGCTTCGCCGCCCTGTACCGCAGCACCTACCAGCGCACTCCGCACGCGACCCTGTCCGGCCGGGGGTGAAGCCGGAGACGCGGTGTCCCCCTTCAGAACCGCATCCCGTGTCCCCGTGCCAGGACGAGATGCGGGTCGTGGCGCCGTTTGGCGTCGGCGAGGGCCGGCCAGCGGCTGCCGTAGTGGTCGACCCAGTCGGCGTCCGACAGGGGCAGGGCGCTGACGGGATAGGCGACGGCGCCCCGGGACCGGGCGAGTTCGTAGGCGGCACGGTTGGCGGCCACCATCGCCGCGACCGTCTCCGGGCTGCCGGGCCCCGCCGTGCGCAACAGGGCGAACAGATAGAGGACTTCACCGGACGGGCGGCTGAAGCACGGCGCGCGCAGCCGGCCGGAGAGCACCGGGTACAGCAGGACGAGACCGGTGTCCCGCAGGTCACGGAAGGCCGGGTCGGCGAGTACGGCACGGACGACGGACTCGGCGCTGTCGTGCGGCAGCAGCAGATTCAGCCAGGGGTGCGGGTGCAGCCACTCCCCCGTCGCCCGCAGCGCCTCCTCGTCCGTGTCCACGCGGTGCGCGAATTCCCCGTATCCGAGATCCTCCGCCTCCAGGGCGGCGGGATCGTGCGAGAGCCCGGCGAGCAGGGCGCTGTCGTCGGGCGGGTACGGCCCGTCGTGCGGGGCCACGGCCTCGATCATGTACTGCCAGCCGTCCTCCCCGGCCGGCTGCGCCTGACCTTCCAGATAGGTGAAGCGCTGCTCCTCGGCGAGCAGCCGCTGGTCGGCGAGGCAGCGGGCGAGGTCCGCGTAGTACAGGCAGTAGCGGCGCACCCGGTCGGGCGCGGGGACCAGGCGCAGGGTGGCGGCCACGATGACGGCGCACTGGCCTAGACCGGCGAGCACGGCGTGGAACAGTTCGGGGTCCCGGCCGGGTGAGCAGACCCGGTGTTCCCCCGCTCCGGTCACCACCTCCAGCTCCAGGACCTGGTCCGCGACCAGGCCGTGCCGGTGGGTGGCGCCGCCGAGTCCGCCCGCCGACAGGACCCCGCCGACACCCGCGCCGAGGTAGTCGGTGAGGACCGCCGGGGTACGGCCGTGCGGCAGGGTGGCGGCCAGCACGTCCCTCCACAACGCGCCCGCCTGCACGGTCACTCGCCCGTCCGTCACGGGACCGACCCGGTGCATCCCCCGCAGGTCCAGCACGATCCCGCCGTCCGTCTGGCCCTGGCCGTACAGGGAGTGGCCGCCGCCGCGCACGGTCACCGGGACGCCTCGGGGTCCGGCGTACTCCAGCAGGTCCTGGATCTCGGCGGCGGACCGCGGGCGCAGGACACCGAGCGGGGTGGTCCGCACGATGTTCCCGAAGTCCCGCGCGCACGCACGGAGTGTCTCCGGGCGGGTGTCCAGGGCCCGGCCGAGGCGGGCGGTGAGGTCGTGGGCGGGCGTCATGCCGGAATCACACCAGACGGCGCGGCGTACGTCGAGACGCCGTCAGTTCCCTCCCCGTGCCTGGTTCTTGACGAGGTCCAGGAGTGCGGCGTGGGTCTCCGGGTCGGCCGCGGCGATCAGTCCTCCGGCGCCGGTGAGCACGGGTTCGCCGTGGAGCCCGGTCACGATGCAGCCGGCGGCCCGGCACAGGGCGATGCCCGCCGCGAAGTGCACACTGTCGCGCAGGTCGCCGTCGGTGACATAGGCGGCCCTGCGTCCGTCGGCGACCCAGGCCACGGCGAGGGTGCTGGAGATCACCCGGGGCCGGAAGCGTTCGGCGAAGCCCGGGTCGGCGAGGAGCCGGACCGCCTGGAAACCGGGCGCGTTGGGGAACGGAGGGTCGAGGTTCACGTCCACCAGCGCGGACCCGGCCGAGGGCGTCAGTGGCTCGTCCGCGCCGTCCCGGCGGACCCGGGCCGCCTCGCCGTCGGTCCAGAAGACCTCACCGCTGAAGGGGTCGGCGGTCGCGGCGGCCGTGACCCGGTCCCCTTCGCGCAGGGCGACGTTCACGCCGACGAGCATGGTGCGCACCGCGTAGTTCAGGGTGCCGCACAGGGGGTCGACGAGCCAGCGGCGGGGGGCGTCGGCGGCGCCGGCACGGCCGCTCTCCTCACCGGTCACGGCGTCGTCGGGGCGGGCGGCGCGCAGCACGTCCAGGACGGCCCGTTCGGCGGCGAGGTCCGCCTCGGTCGCGAAGTCTCCGGCGGACTTGTCGTAGCGTGCGAGCCGGCCGCCGTAGAGGTCACGGACCACGGCTGCGCCCGCCTGTGCCGCGGCAACGGCCAGGCGGGCGTCGGATTCCCCGTTGGTGATCGTCATGGGCGCAGGATAGCCAGACGCCCTCCTGGGCAGTGCCCCGATGGGGCGCGGGGAACCGCGCGGCCGGCCACGACGGCGCCGCGGACGATGCCCGGCCCATCGCGGCACCACCGCCGGATCTCAGGTCGCGGCGAAGGACATCGTCTGTTCCGCGGCGGAGCGCCCCGCGCCGACCGAACTGCCGCTGCGGTCCGTCCAGTCGCGCACCGGTGTGGTCTCGGCGAGCCGGCCGGAGGTGCCGGAGAGGCCGAGCACGAGTCCGCTGTAGCGGTTGACCAGGCGGTAGGTGCCGCCGGAGGCGTTCGGGATCACGAACCACTGCTGTCCTACGGTCGGTCCGCCGGCCGGCTCCCGTTTGGCCGTGGGCTTGGCGCCCCAGGCACGGCCCGCGGCCGAGCCGGAGTCGACGCCGAGCAGCCGGCCGCTCGCGGCGTTGGCGAGGGTGTAGGCGCCGTCGCCGGTCGGGGTGAACACCCAGGCGTCGCGGCCGGATCCGGTGGGCCGGGCCAGTGAGGTGGTGGCGCTGCCGCCGGCCGCCTGGGCGAGAAACCGGCCCGCGCCGCTCGCGATGCGGTAGGCACGGCTGGTCTCCATGGGCGCGGCTGCGTGGGCGGGGGTGTCGATGGTGATGTCGACGTACTCGCCGGAGGCGTCGTGCGAGCAGCCGAAGGAGCAGTAGGAGCGGAAGGACCTGCCGACGATCGTGGAGCTGGTGCGGTTGGCGCTGTCCAGGAACCAGCGGTACCAGGAGGCGTTGGTGTAGCCGCCGGTGTCCCCGATGAGGTGCCACTTCTGGGTGGTCAGGTCGTCGGTGGCGTAGAGGTACTGCGGTGAGTTCCCGCTCTGGTCGACGGCCTGCGGTTCGCCGATGTACAGCCCGAGATGGGCGTCGTAGGCGATGTTCATGACGAACAGCGGAGAGGTCGGGGGCATCTTGCCGGCCGCGATCTGCTCGGCGGCGGTCCCGGTGTTGGCCGGGTCGTACTCGGCCCAGGCGGGGGTGTAGCCGGTGGGGTGGGCGGAGTCGACGGGGACGATGTCGCTCTCCTTGCCGCCGGTGCCGGGCTGGGACCAGGCGCCGTCGTACCACTTGCGCCACGAGCCGGGGGCCATCTTGGCCGAGATCGGGGCGCGGGCCACGTGCTCGTAGAACGCCTTCCAGCCGCCGCTCTTGTCGATGATCCGGGAGCCGTAATAGACGTAGAAGTAGCCGGAGGCGGTGTCGGCGAAGAGGCGCTGGTCGCCGTCGCCGTAGGAGTACGTCTGGTTCGGGAAGGCTTTCGTGTCCCTGCGCCCGGTGCTGTACGGGGATGTGATCGCGTGGTCCTTGATGGTCCAGGTGCGGCCCCGGTCGGTGGAGACGGCGTAGTCGATGGCGTCGTAGTGCAGTCCGTCGCCGAAGGGCCGCGGGGTGAACTCGTTGTGCACCAGGCCGTACCAGTCGCCGGTGTCGGGGTCGACCCACAGCCCGGACAGGTCGCAGTAGTTCTTCTGGGCGTAGCCGGAGCCGCTCGGGGCGTAGGTCGCCTCGCGGCCGGTGGGGCTGTTGTTGCAGCGCCAGGTGGTGTCGTCGTTGCGGTCGGCGGGGTTGGCGGGGTTCACCGCCTTGCTCAGGGTCCTGTCGAAGGTGGCGGTGTCGAAGTCCTTGCCGGTGTAGAAGTCCCAGGTGCGCGGGTCCTCGGCGCCGTACAGCGCCGCGGACTGCTGGTAGTGGAAGGTGCCGTCCCGGTCGAGGTAGGGGCCGGCCGGGGTGTCCGTGGGGTGGGTGAAGGGCACCGGGGTCCCCACGGTCACGGTGTAGGCGGCGGGGGCCGCGGCCGATGCCGGGGACGCGCTGCCGCCGCCCACGACCAGGGCGGCAGTCACCGAAAGCACCGCGAGGGGGCCGCCTGCTCTGCTCAAGAGTCGCACCTGTGCTCCTTGTTGCCGAAGGGCCGGTTGCACGGAACGATCCGGCCCGGCGGTTTTCCCGGCAATGGACTCCAGTGCTCCGCCTCTTGCACTTTCGCGCGCGGGTCCGCTCGGACGCGCCGCTCAGGGCTGCTCGGGCGGGACGGCGGGCAGCGGGCTGTCCCAGGACAGTTGGCGGATCAGCGCCTCGTCCGGCTCCGGGGGACGGGCCGCGACGGGAGACGGGCGGGACGGGGTGCGGCCACCGCGGGAGATGTCGCCGCTGACGGTGATGTTGTGCTCCACGCGCGGCCGGCGGTGCTGCTCGTAGGCGGTGAACGCGGCCTGCGGATCGGGCAGATCGCGCAGCGCCTTGGCGAGGACGACGGCGTCCTCCAGAGCCATCGAGGCGCCCTGGCCCGTCGCCGGGGAGGCCGCGTGGGCGGCGTCGCCGATGAGCAGGGTGCGTCCCTTCCACCACACCGCGCCGAGCGGCATCTCGGTGGCGTTGGCGACCATCACCGGGCCCTCGGACGCGGCGACGATGTCCGCGGCGGGGGTGGCGTCCTTGCGCAGCAGCGGCAGCAGTTCCTCGCGCCACGGGGCGCGGTGCGCGGCTGCGCCGGCGGGCAGGGGTCCGGTGCTCACGCGGGCGAACCAGTACGTCTGCCCGGTCGGAGAGGCCGCGTATCCGAAGGCGGTCTCGCTGCCCCGGACCATGGTGATGACGCCGGTGCCGTCCGTGACGGGTGCGGCGCCGCTGTAGCCGTAGAAGACCCGCTGCCCGGCGTACACGGGCCGCACCCCGGGGGTGACGATCCCGCGCACGGTGGAGTTCAGCCCGTCGGCGCCGACGACGAGGTCCGCGTGGGCGGTGCTGCCGTCGGCGAACCGGGCGGTGACGCCGTACGGGCCCTCCCTGACGTCGGTCAGCCGGGCGCCGTGGCGCAGGCGGATGCCGCGCCGGGCCGCCGCTGCCTGCAGGGCCGCGTTCAGCTCGCCGCGGCGCAGACAGCGGTAGCGCAGGTCCGGGTCGGTCATCTCGCCGAGCGGGGCGTGCGTCAGCTCGGTTCCCTGGCTGTCGAGGAGCCGCAGGGAAGTCAGCGGAAAACCGACGGCGGTGACGGCGTCCGTGGCGTCGAGCTGGGCCAGGGCCCGCATGCCGTTGCTCGCCAGGGTGAGGAACGCCCCGATGTCCTCGGCCGTGTCGGGGTGTGCCTCGTACACGGTGACGTCGTGTCCGGCCTTGTGCAGCCCGAGCGCGGCGGCGGTCCCCGCGATACCCCCGCCGATCACCAGTACTCTCGTCGCATCCGTCCCGCTCAAGTGCCGCTCCTCGCGCCGACCGTGGTGGTGACCATCTAAGGGCAGGGAAGGGCCGGTGCGGGGCCCCGGGGACCGAGATCCGGACAGGGTCCGGCCGGGGTGCCGAGGCGGCTGCCGGACGCAGGAGCCGGCGTCCGCGGGGGTGTGGTCCGCCGGACGGGGAACCGCTGGACGCCGGCCCGTGCGCGGCTCGCGCCCGGTCGGCCTGCGCCTGCCCCGCGAGCCGTTCGTGAGCCGCACGCTCGCCGGTGCTGTGCACACAGGCGCTCCCTGAATGACGGGTTCCTGACGGGAAATCGGGTACTCCCCGGCCATGCGGGTGAGTGTGGTGGATGCGGGGTCGAACACGGTTCGGTTGGTGATCGCGGATGTGGAGGGCGGTGTTCCGCTGCCGGTGCACACCGTCAAGTGGAAGCTGCGGCTGTCCGAACACGTCGGTCCGGACGGCACCATCACCGACGAGGCGGTGGAGCGACTGGTCAAGGCGGTGGACGCGGCGGGCGCCACGGCCCGCAGGTGGCATGCGGCGGAGCCGCTGGCCTTCGCGACCGCGGTGGTGCGCGGCGCCCCGAACCGGCAGGAGGTGCTGCGGCGGGTCGCGGCGGGCACCGGTATCCGCATGTGCACGCTGCCGGGTGAGACCGAGGCCGAGCTGACCTTCCTGGCGGCCCGGCGCTGGCTGGGCTGGCACGCCGGTCCGCTCGCGGTGCTCGACATCGGCGGCGGCTCCCTGGAGGTGGCCTTCGGCCGGGGCCGGCTGCCCGACTTCGCCGCGTCCCTGCCGCTCGGCGCGAACCGGCTGACCCAGGAGTACCTGGCCGAACGGGACCCGCCGGGACAGGCCGAGCTGAAGGTACTGCGCCGCCGGATCCGCCATGAGCTGCGGGACGTGGCCTCGCGGATCCGCTGGGAACGGCCGCGCACCGCCGCGGTCAGCTCGCGGACGTTCCAGCAGCTGGCCCGGCTGTGCGGGGCGGTGCCCGGGCGGTACGGCCCGTTCGTGCCGCGGGAGATGCGCTGCCGGGACCTGCGCGAGGCGGTCCGCACCCTGGCCGCGCTGCCCGCCGCCGAGCGGGCCCAGCTGCCCGGGATCTCCGCGCCGCGCGCCGCGCAGAGCCTGGCGGGAGCGGTCGTCGGGCACACGGCACTGACGCTCATGGGGCTGAGCGGGGCCGTCGTGTGCCCGTGGGCGATCCGCGAGGGTGTGCTGCTGCGTTACATCGAGGACGGCGCGGACTGGTGGACGGACGTCACCTGCACCACCGGCGCCATGGCACCCCACTCCGCGACGCCGCCCTCCGCGACGCCGCCCTCCGCGGCACCCCTGCGCATCGCCAGCCCACCGGCCTGAACGGGCACCGGCCGACAGGGTCCCGCCCCGCCGCGCCGGCCTGCCCTCGGTTCGTGTTTCTCCAAAGACCCCGAAACCCGTCGTCAGCTTGTAGCGATCATGACAATCACGGGGTAGTCATGCCGGTATGGCGTTACGTCGATCACGTTCGGGAACGAAACGGCTCTCCGCGCTCGTCGCCGCCGCGGCGCTGGTCCTCGTGGGCTGCGACAGCGGCGGGACGTCGCCCACCGGCGACGGGCGGCAGCAGCTGACCGTGGCGGCGCTGCCGCTCACCGACTCGGCCGCCCTCTATCTCGCCCGGGACCGCGGGCTGTTCGCCAAGGAGGGGCTGGACGTGCGGATCCAGCCCGTCCAGCAGAGCATCCAGGCGCTGCCCGCGCTGCTCAAGGGCCAGGTGGACGTGATCGCGAGTGCGAACTACGTCACCTATTTCCAGGCCTACGAGAAGGGCACCCTGGACCTGCGCATCCTCGCCGAGGGCGTCCGGATCGCCCCGCACATGATGGACGTCCTGGTGCCCAGGGACTCCGCCCTGAAGTCACCCGCGGACCTCGCCGGCAAGAAGGTCGCCGTCGCCGTCCTCAACAACATCCAGTCCCTGACCCTGAACGCGATCCTCGACGCCCGGCACGCCGGGCGGCCCCTCTACCGGCAGATCCTGTTCCCGCAGATGGGCCCCGCACTGGAGAGGGGGCAGGTGGACGCCGCACACGCGGTGGAGCCCTTCGACACCGCCATCCAGGGCGAGTTGGGCGCACGGGTACTGCTGGACGCCGGGTCCGGCCCCGCGCGGGGCCTGCCGGCCAGCGGGTACATCACCACGCGTGACTTCGTCGACAAGCACCCGAAAGCCGCCGCGGGCTTCCGGCGCGCCGTCGAAGCGGCCTCCAGGCTCGCCGCCGGGGATCCGGGGGCGGTGCGCACGGAAGTGCCGAAGTACGCCAAGGTGAGCGCGGACCAGGCCAAGACGATCCATCTGCCCGCCTATCCGGCGACCGCCGACCCGGCCGCGCTGCGCCGGCTCATCCGGCTGATGCGCGACCAGGGGCTGTTGAAGAAGGACGTCGATCCGGCACCGCTGCTGGTGAAATGACACGGCGTCACGACATCCTGCTGGGCCTGCTCGGTGCGGCGGCGGCCTTCGGGGTCTGCGAGGCGGTCGCCCGCGCCGGGATCGTCCGGCGCAGTTACCTGCCGCCCGCCTCCGAGGTCCTCGCCCGCGCCGCCCGGCTGGCGGGTGACCCGGGCTTCCTCGACGGGGTGGGGGTGACGCTGCGGGCATGGGCGGTGGGGCTCGGGCTCGCCTGCGCGATCGCCGTACCGCTCGGGCTGCTGCTGGGCGCGGTACCGGTCGTGGAGGCCGCCGCACGCGCCGTGATCGAGCTCCTGCGGCCCCTGCCGTCCGTCGCGCTGATCCCGCTCGTGTCGCTGCTGCTCGGGTCGGGCACCGGGACGGAGGTGACACTGATCGCGTACGCGTCGCTGTGGCCGGTGCTGTTCAACACCGTCTACGGCCTCGGCGAGACCGATCCGCTGGCCAAGGACACCCTGCGCGCCTTCGGCTTCGGGCGGCTCGCGGTACTGCTGCGGGTGGAGTTGCCGGCCACCGCCCCGTTCGTCGCCGCCGGTGTGCGGATCTCGGCCGCGGTCGCCCTGATCCTCGCCGTCGCGACGGAGATCCTCTCCGGCTTCGGTCAGGGCCTCGGCATCTTCATCGCCCAGGCCCAGACGGCGACGGACGGCACCCGGGACGTGCTGGCGGGGGTGGTGTGGGCGGGCGGCCTGGGGCTGGTGATCAACGGCGTACTGGTCGGGGCGGAGCGGCGGTTGTTCGCCTGGGCGCAGGAACCCCCGCAAGGGGCGGGGCCGTTGCGGCAGGGGGCGCGGCGGTGAGCCGCACGGCGCTGTCCCTGGTGCTGCGCTGGACCGTGCTCCTCCTCGCCGTCGTCTGCTGGGAGGGGGCCGCCCGCGCACGGGGGAGCGTGTACTTCCCGCCGCCGCTGCGCATCGTCCGGCATGCCCGCGGCCTGTGGTTCTCCGGGCCCGCCGGCCATCTGTTCCTCACCCCGGCCGCCGTCGACACCATCCTGCCGAGCCTCGGTCGGATGGCGGCCGGGTTCGCGCTCGCCGCCGTCGCCGGGATCGTCCTGGGGATCGCGGTGGGCCGCTCGCGCCGGGCGTACGCGCTGTGCAACCCGGTGCTCCAGTTCGCCCGGGCCGTACCGCCGCCCGCCCTGGTGCCGGTCTTCGTCGTGGTCTTCGACTTCGGTACGCCGATGCAGGTGGCGTCGATCGTGTTCAGCGCCGTGTGGCCGGTGCTGGTCAACTCGGCCGAGGGCGCCCGCGCCACCGACCCGCTGCGGCTCCAGGTGGCGGCCGTGCTGCGGCTGACGGCGCCCGAACGGCTGTGGTTCCTGATCCTGCCCTCGGCGCTGCCCCGGATCTTCGCGGGGCTGCGGCTGAGTCTGTCGCTGTCCCTGATCCTGATGGTGTTCTCGGAGCTGCTGCCGGGCAGTGACAACGGCATCGGCTTCACGCTCACCGACGCCCAGACCCGCTCCGACCTGCTCACGGTGTGGGCCGCGCTGGTGCTGCTGGGAGCGCTCGGTTATCTGCTCAACACCGGGCTGCTGGCGATCGAGAAGCGGCTCGTCGGCCCGAGGGCGTCCGCGGGGAGGACAGTATGACGGGCACGGTCCGCGAAGCGGTCGTGAGGTTTCTGCGCGACACCGGCATGACCACGGTCTTCGGCAATCCGGGCTCCACGGAACTGCGGATGTTCCGCGACTGGCCGGACGACTTCACCTATGTGCTGGGCCTGCAGGAGTCCGTCGCCGTCGGCATGGCGGCCGGGCACGCGCTCGGCACCCGGCGCGCCGCGTTCGTCAGCCTCCATTCGGCCGGCGGGGTCGGGCACGCGCTCGGCGCCGTCTTCAACGCCTTCCGCGACCGGGTGCCGCTGGTGATCGTGGCCGGGCAGCAGGCACGCTCCCTCCTCCAGGTGCGGCCGTTCCTCGGCGCGGACGAGCCGGCCCTGTTCCCGCGCCCGTACGTGAAGTCCGCCCGCCAGCCGGAGCGGGCCGAGGACGTACCGGCCGTGCTCGCGGAGGCGTACCGGGTCGCGATGACACCGCCGCGCGGCCCGGTGTTCGTGTCCGTGCCCGAGGACGACTGGGACCGGCCCGCCGAGCCCGTGACGCCCCGCACGGTGCACACGGCGTTCACCGCCGGCCCCGACGCCCTCGGTGCGCTCGCCGCCCGGCTGGCCGGCTGCGCCCGCCCCGCGCTGGTGGTGGGGCCGGGCGTGGACGACGAGGACGCGCTGGATCCGGTCCGGGCGCTGGCCGAGCGGATCCGGGCCGGAGTGTGGATCAGCCCGCTCTCCGGCCGCTCCGGCTTCCCGGAGTCGCATCCGCTGTTCCAGGGGTTCCTGCCGCCGGTGGCCGGTCAACTGGCCGCGCGGCTCGCGCCGTACGACGTGGTGGTCGCCCTCGGCGCACCGGTCTTCACCTATCACGTGGCGGACGACGGGCCACCGCTGCCGCCCGGCACCGAGCTGTTCCATCTGGACTGCGACCCCGGCCAGGCCGCCTGGCTGCCCACCGGCACCAGCATCGTCACCACCCTGCGTCCCGCCCTGGCCCGGCTCACCGAGCTGCTGGAGGAACCCGACCGCGACCCGCCCCCGCCCCGGCCGGCCCCCGCACCGGCCCGCGTCGAGGAGCACACCACCCCGGAACTGTTCTTCGACCTGCTCAGCGCCCGGCTGCCGCACGACCGGGTCCTGGTCGAGGAGGCACCGAGCCACCGCGACACCCTGCACGCGCGCCTGCCCGTCGAGTCGGGCGGCGGCTTCCTGACCACGGGCAGCGGGGCGCTCGGCTGGGGCCTGCCCCTCGCGGTCGGCCGGGCGCTCGCCGACCGGCGCCGGGTGGTGTGCGTGGTCGGTGACGGATCGGCGCTGTACTCGGTGCAGGCCCTGTGGACGGCGGCCCGGCACGCGGCGCCGGTCACCTACGTCCTGCTGGACAACGGAGGCTACGCGGCCGTCCGCGCGCTGGGCCGCCGGATCGGCATCGCCCCCGTCCCGGGCACGGACGTCACGGGCATCGACTTCGTGGCCCTCGCGGAGTCCTTCGGCTGCCCGGCGGCCCGCGCCGAGCGCCCCGGGGAGCTGCCGGCCGCCCTGGACCACGCCCTGGGCCGGGGTGACGACGCGGGCCCCTTCCTGCTGCACCTGCCGGTCACCGGCAGCGCGGGCACCCTCTACGAGCCCTGGGCCGGGTGAGGGATGCTGCGCCTCGACTCCGTCAGCCGGCACTTCGGGGACCAGCACGTGCTGGACGGCATCAGTCTCACGGTGCCCGACGGCCAGCTCCTCAGCGTGGTCGGGCCCTCCGGCTGCGGCAAGTCCACGCTGCTGCGCACCATCGCCGGGCTGCTGCCCGCCCAGGAGGGCACGATCACGATCGACGGGACACCGGTGACGGGCGTGCCGGAGCGGCTCGCGGTCGTCTTCCAGGAGTACGGCCGCTCACTGCTGCCCTGGCTCACCGTCCGTGACAACGTGGCCCTGCCGCTGCGCCGTCGGGGCCTGGGGCGGGCGGCCCGCCGGGCCGAGGCCGAGGCGATCCTCGAACGCGTCGGCCTGCCCGGGGCCGCCCGGCGCCATCCCCGCGAGCTGTCCGGCGGCATGCAGCAACGCGTCGCCATCGCCCGTGCCCTGGTCTGCCGGCCCTCCCTGCTCCTCATGGACGAGCCGTTCGGCTCCCTGGACGCGGGCACCCGCGAGGACCTCGAGGACCTGCTGCTGGAACTCCATCGCACGAACGACACGACCATCGTGTTCGTCACCCACGACATCGACGAGAGCGTGTACGTCGGCGACCGCGTCGTGGTCCTCTCCCCCGGCCCTGGCTCCCGCGTGGTCCGCGACCTGCCGGTCGGCCTGCCCGCCGAACGGGACCAGATCCGCACGCGCGGCCTGCCGGGGTTCGTGCGGCTGCGCACGGAGGTGGGACGGTCGGTTCGTGGCGGCGGCTGAGCACCCCGGAGATGGGAGGGGTGGCCCCGAAGAGCCCGGGGCCACCCGTCACTCGGCCGTCAGCGGAGGTCTCGCACCCGCACGGTGTAGATGCCCCGGCCGTGCGTGGCGGCGTACAGCGTGCCGCCGTCCGGGCTCGTCCTCAGCTGGAGGACGGCGACGGCCGGCAGGCCGCCGATCCGCTGCCAGGTGGTGCGGCCCGGCGCGCGGTAGACGACCCCGAGGTCGGTGGCGACGGCGAGGCCGCCGTCCGCCGTGAGGAGCGCGGAGTCGGTGGGCACGTCGGGCAGGTTGGCCGAGATGTCCTTCCAGGTGGTGCCGCCGTCGGTGGACTCGAAGACGTGGCCGACGCCCGCGCCGGGGCCTTCGGTCCAGTGCCGGGAGAAGCCGTTGACGGTGAGGAAGACGTGGTCGGCGTTGTTCGGGTCGACGGCGAAGCCGCTCAGGTAGCGATTGGGCACGGTGCCGTCGACCGGCAGGCTGATGTCGTGCCAGCCGCTGCCGTCCGCGTTGCCCACGGCGATACCGCGGGCGAAGCCCTGGTTGTTGCAGGGACCGCACCAGGCGGCGTAGATCTTCCCTCCGGAGGCGGCGACGGCGGTCGCGACCCGGCCGGCGCCGAAGTCGTGGACGCCGGTCCACTCCTTGCCGCTGCGGATGGCGTAGCCGTGGGTCTGGACCCAGATGTGGCGGCCGCCGGCGACCCAGGTGTTGCCGTCGTTCAGGTCCGCCGCGAGCGGGGCGATGAAGCGGGCCTCGCTGGTGGCGTTGTCGGGCGGGGCGACGGAGTACGAGGTGGCCTTGCCCGGGTCGCTCACCCAACCGCCGTCGTTCACCGCGCAGTTCTGGGTGACCTGGACGGCGAGGTAGACGTACTCCTGGGCGATGTCGCAGCCGTTGGCCGGGGCGGTGAGGGTGTCGCCGCCGTCGCCGCCGAAGTTGGAGCCCATGACCTCGTCACCGCCGCGCAGGATGGACTGGCCGTTGTCCTGCAGGCCGCCGGTGACGGACAGGCCGCCGTGGTCGAGGTCCCTGCCGATGCCGACGGAGTAGTACTGCAGGGTGTCGATGGTGCCGTCGTTGAGCGAGGTCCAGTCGGTGGCGTGGCCGGAGGCGTCCTGGGCACCGTTCACCGGGCGCCGGTAGATGCCGCCGTCGTTGCCGACGTACACGAAGCTCTTGCCGTGGCGGCTGCCGATCGCGACGCCGTGCTGGTCGGAGTGGGTGGTCTGGTGGCAGTCGCCGGTCTGCTTGGCCGGGTCGATGCTCCAGCAGGGGAAGGTGAAGTTCCAGTACGGGCCGACCGTGGACCAGTTCGCGCCGCCGTCCTTGGTCTCGTAGACCTCCTCCAGGCCCGCGTACACATGCTGCGGGTCGGCCGGGTCCACGGCGAGGAACTGGTTGTACCAGGCCTGCACTCCCGGCATGTAACCGGCCGTGGTCAGCGCCGAGTTGTCGGCGGCCAGGCCCTTGTAGTCGGCGATCTTCGTCCAGGGGCCGGCCGGCGAGCCGGAGGCGTAGATGCCCTCCAGGCCGCTGTCCGGGTTGGTGCTGAGCTGCTTCGGGGACTGGTCGATGGCGTAGTAGCGGGAGCCGTCGGCCGAGCGGGCGAAGGTGACGTTGCCGACGTCGTCCGCGTCGGCCGGGAGGTCACCGAGGCCGCTGGTGATCCGGGTCCAGGCGCCGTTCACCCGGGTGTAGAAGCCGTTGTAGTCGTCGCCGCCGCGCCAGCCGACGGCCAGGACCACCTTGGCGGGGTCCTTGGGGTCGATGGCGATGTCGTTGGCGATGTTCTTGTACGGCGCGTCCGGGTCGCCGGCCTCGGAACCACCGGGCAGGAAGTCGGGGTTGGGCGCGAACTCCAGTTTCCAGGGGCCGCTCAGCTTCTTCATGGAGTGGCTCCACACGCCCCTGCTGGTGGCCGCCCACACCGTGTCGCCACCGAAGCGCAGCTCGTGGATGGTGGTGCTCTCCAGTTCGTCGCCGCCGACCCGGCTGCGCCCGGAGAAGGTGCCGTGGTGCGGGTGGGCGAGGACGTAGACACCGCTGCCGGGGTAGGCGTCGGAGTTGGTGGTGGCCTCGCCGGTGCCGAGCCACAGCCGGCCCGCGCGGTCGAGGGCGAGGGCGCCGGTGGACTGGGCGGGCAGCCGGTCGCTGACGGGCTGCCAGTGGCCGCCCCCGGTGCGCGAGCGCCACACCCCGCCACCGGCGCTGCCCGCGTAGACGTAGCCGTCGTCGTCGGCGGCGATGGCGGCCATCCGGCCGGTGACGTTCCCGCTGCCGCCGCTGGAGTTGGAGTCGATGTCGCGGTAGCGCGGGTCGTCGGAGTTGTACGGCAGATCGGTGAGGTGGTGCCAACGGCCTCCCGTACTCGCGAGGTTGGTGAGGTGGCGCCAGGCGGCGCCGTACGCGCCGGGTGCGACGACCCCCGGTGAGGTGCGGGCCTCGGCGTACTGGTCGGCGCCCTCGGCGATCTCGTCCGCCTCGTTGCCGTCGTCGTCCGCCGCCGCGTGCGGCGAGGCGGCGCCCACCGACTGCGCGCGCCCCTTCGCGAGTTGGCCGAGCGTGCGGACTCCGAAGGGGCTGACACCCCGCCCCGAGGCGGTGGACGGGGGTATCGCGACGAGCGCGGCGGAAGCGGTGAGCGCGCAGACGGTCAGCCACCGTCTTCTGTGGGTTGGCAGGGACACCAAGGACCTCCCGGGGTGCAGCGACACTGCTGACGCAGGAGACCCGACCACGCGGAGGCGACACCATCAGCCGCTTGGGGAAGTTTTGACGAGAACCTGCCAGTAGTTACCGCTCCGGGAGCCGGTCCTCCCGGACGGCCGTGGAAGCTGCCGTGCCCTGGGTGCGGAGCCTGCCCGCCGTCTTCAGCAGCCGGTCGGCCGGATCACGCAGCCCGGGATGGGCCAGCACCGTGTTCCGCAGTCCGCGTACCGGCCTGCGCCACAGCCGCTGGGCCAGCGCCACCGGGTGCGGACGGGCCGCGAAGCCCTCGGCGACCCGCAGTTCACGGGTCTTCAGCCAGTCCTTGTACTCCTTGTCGCCGCGCCCGAGGTCCACGAGGGTCACACCGTGCCGGGCGGCCGCCTCGGCGGTCCTCAGGTGCATCATCAAACCCGGTGAGTAGTAGTGCAGTTCGGGGTCGTACGCGGTGAACCACGCCGCCAGCACCGTGCTCGACCGGGGGCCGAAGTGGGCCGCGACCGGCCGGTCGCCCGCGTAGAGCACGGACAGCACCCCGGTGAAGTGCTCCTCGCGGACCTGGAAGAGATGGTCGACCAGACCGACGATCCACGGCCGGGAGAACCGGTCCATGCGGCCGGTCCTGCGGTACTGCGCCGACTTCCAGCGCATGAGCGTGCGCAGCGCCCGCGGGTCACGCTCGTCGAAGACGAACCGCACGTCACCGACGTCCCGACCGAGTCGCCGCTCCTTCTTCAGCGTCGTCTTGGCCAGGCTCGGATAGGTGCCGCGCAGCCACTCCGGGTAGTCGCCGTCGCCGGGCTTCACGTCGATCACCGGTGAGGCGAAGGTGCCTGTGACGTGCGGGGCGAACGGCCGCTGTTCCTGGACCAGATGGTCGAACTCGAAGATGCTGAGCCGGCAGGCCCGCAGCAGCTGCCCGGCGTCCCAGGTGACCCCGGGCCGGTGCACGAGCGCCTGGCAGTCGGACAGGCCGAGCCCGACGGCCCGTCCGGTACCGAGCGGCCCCCGCTCGTACGCGAAGAACCCGGCCGGTTCCCCGCCCTGGCGCAGGACCGCGACCCGCACGCCGCCCCGGTAGCGGCCGACGCCGACCGTGAACTCCGGTGCGAGGAAGGGGTTGGCGTACTCGGGTGACTCGTCCATCGCGCGGTGCCAGGCCCCGCGCAGCTCCGGCGTCAGCTCACCGGGTCTGTGGATGGTGATCTCCACCTCAGTTCGACCGCCCTTCCGCAGGTCGCCCTTCCGCGGGCTCGGCGAGCGGTGTGCGCGAGGCGGCACCGGTCGGTGAGGCGTGTGAATCATGGCTCATGGATCGCATGGGCGACCGCTCCCCCCACGACGCGCAGGGCGCGTCCTGCCAGTGGTACCGATGTGCGCCGAATCCCCTCCGTGCGCGACTGCTCAAACGTGGCGAAACAGTACGCACCCTGTCAAGGGTGCCTCAGGCGACGGACGATCCGCCACGGCCGCGCGGACATCGGGGACAACCCTTGGTAAAGGGCTTGCCCGGCGGCCGGATCCCGGCCCCTCCCCGGTCTTGACATGAACCTGCGTCAACCCTGAGGCTCCTGCTTGAAGTTGCTCGATTAGGGCTCCTTTCGAGCTCTTCCGAGCATCAGGAGTACGAACAGTCAGTCCGCAATGCTGCGAGGGGAGCTGTTCCGCCGTGCAAAGACAGCGAAGACTGCGCCACCGTGCGCCGTGGCCGGCCTGGATACCGCTGGGGCTGGCGGCCGCCCTGGCGGGAACCGCGCTCGCCGCCCCGGCGCCCGCCCAGGCCGCCGCCACCGCGACCGGGGCCGTACTCGACCCCGGGCACAGCAGCGTCAGCTGGCAGAGCCCGCTGTACGCCAAGGGCACCGGCGGCGGCACCGAGAGCTGCCCGGATGCCGCGACCGACCCGGACAACAAGGTCTGCGACCGATTCGACCTGACGGTCTCGGTGCCGGACGGCTACTGGGACGACAACCCCGAGGGGGGCGTCCCGCTGTCGGTCAAGTGGGAGAAGCCCTCCGACGACTTCGACCTGTACGTGTACGACGACCACGGCAAGCAGGTGGCGTCCAGCGCGGGCACCGCCGACCCGGAGGCCACGGTGATCCCGCGGGCGTCGGGGACGTACCACGTGGTGGTCGTGCCGTACGACGTGCACGACAACTCCTTCACCGGCACCGCGTACCTGCCCGCCACCACCGACGCCGGTGACCTCACCTCCTTCTCGGGCGGAGACGGCAGCTACACCATCGGGGCCGGGCGGCTGACGGCCCGCGCCGACTTCCTGACCGGCGGACAACTGCGGCTGCAGGCCGACCCGTCCGGCTCGCTGAGCGATCCGGCGGGCACCGCCATCGTGCGCCGGCAGCCCGCCCCGGAACGGCACACCTCGTCCTTCGACGCGGGCGACTACTACGGCATCCGCTCCCCGCGGGCCGTCCTGCGCGTGTACAAGAGCCCGCTGCGCTTCGGGCTGTACAAGCCCGACAACCGCACCCGCGTCTGGCAGGAGGACAAACCGCTGCGCTGGTCGACCGGCGGCATGCGGCAGAGCCTCGTGCGCGGCGCGGACGAGCAGTTCTTCGGCGGCGGCGAGCAGAACGGCAGCTTCTCGCACCGCGGGCAGACCATGTACGTGTCCAACAGCTTCGACTGGAACGAGGGCGGCTACAACAACTCCCAGCCGTTCTACCTCTCCAGCGCGGGCTACGGCGTCTTCCGCAACACCTTCGCCCCGGGCGTGTACACCTTCGGGCAGCCCGTGACCACCGGCCAGCAGGAACGGCGCCTGGACGCCTACTACTTCCTCGGTGACGCCAAGCAGGTGATCGGCTCGTACACGGCGTTGGTGGGCAAGCCGTTCATGCCCCCGGTGTACGGCCTCGAACCCGGCGACTCGGACTGCTACCTGCACAACGCCAACCGGGGCGAGCGGCACACCCTGGACGCGCTGAAGACCGCCGACGGGTACACGCAGAACCAGATGCCGCTCGGCTGGATGCTGGTCAACGACGGCTACGGCTGCGGGTACGAGAACCTGGAGCAGACCGCCAAGGGGCTGCGGGACCACCACGCCCAGCTCGGCCTGTGGACCCAGGACGGCATCGACAAGCTCGCCGACCAGGTGAAGGCGGGGCAGCGGGTGGCCAAGCTGGACGTGGCCTGGGTCGGCAACGGCTACAAGTTCGCGCTCGACGCGTGCGACGCGGCCAAGAAGGGGATCGAGGACAACAGCGACGCGCGCGGCTTCGTGTGGCTGCCGGTGTCCTGGGCGGGTGCCCAGCGCTGCGGGGTGCTGTGGAGCGGCGACCAGAAGCTGTCCTGGGACTACATCCGCTGGCAGATCCCGACCTACGCCGGCGCGACCCTGTCCGGCATCTCCTACAACACCGGTGACGTGGGCAGCATCTACCGCCACGACGCCAAGATGTACGCCCGGGACCTGCAGTGGAAGGCGTTCCTGCCGGCCGTCATGACCATGGACGGCTGGGCCAGCGACCTCACCACCGGCAAGCCCGCCGACCAGCAGCCCTGGCGGGACGGTGAGCCGTACACCTCCGTCAACCGCAAGTACCTGCAGCTCAAGGAGCGGCTGCTGCCGTACATGTACACGCTGTCCGCCGAGGCGGCGAAGACAGGGGTGGGGGCGGTGCGCCCGCTGTGGCTGGAGTACCCGGACGACCCGAACACCCTGGGGGACCAGGCGAAGTACGAGTTCCTGTCGGGCCGCGACTTCCTGGTCGCCCCGGTCTACCAGGACTCCGACACCCGGGACGGGATCTACCTGCCGAAGGGCACCTGGACGGACTACTGGACCGGCCGCACCTACCAGGGACCGACCACGGTCAACGGCTACCACGCCCCGCTGGACACACTGCCGTTGTTCGTGCGCGAGGGCGCTGTGGTCCCCATGTGGCCCCAGGGGACGACGAGTTGGCAGACCCGGGACCGGCACGAGCTGGACTGGGACCTGTACCCGGCGGCCCACGGCACGAGCCGCTACACGCTGTACGAGGACGACGGGGTGACCCGTGACTTCGCCGAGGGGGCGTCCGCGACCCAGCAGGTGTCCGTGCACGGCGACGGCAGGGGGACGACCGTCACGGTGGGCGCGAGCAGGGGTGACTACGCCGGCAAGGCGGACGCCCGCGGCTACCGGTTCACCGTGCACGGCGGCCCGGCCCCCGCGCAGGTGGTCCTCGACGGCCGCCGGCTCCCCGCCTCCGCCTGGTCGTTCGATCCCGCCACGCACGTCACGACCGTCACCACTCCGAGCCTGCCGCTGGACCGGGGCTTCACGGTGCGGCTGGTCGACGGGAAGTAAAGAGATTGCATGGTCTAGTCCAAAGTCCGTGTTGGTCTAGTCCAACTCATTGACGTGACCGCAACAGCTCCCGGAGGGTGGGGCTCCCCGCCCCGGGGACCCCACCCCCACCCTCCGGAGGCACACCGTGAGACCTCTTCGGGCATGTCTGAGCGCGGCGGCGGCCGTCGCACTCGCCGCCGCGGGCACCACCGCACTCGTCGCGAGCAACGCCTCGGGCGCGACCACCGCACTGGACAACCGCTGGTACGCCGCCGCCCCCTATCTGATGCCGCTGGACAACGACCCGCCGGACCCGGCCGCCATCATGGACGCGACCGGCCTCAAGGCCTTCCAGCTGGCCTTCGTCCTCGCGCCGAACGGCGGCGGCTGCTCGCCCACCTGGGGCGGCACCGCACCCGTCTCCTCGGACACGGCCGTGCAGTCGACGATCAGCACGATCCGCGCCAAGGGCGGTGACGTGTCAGTCTCCATCGGCGGCTACGGCGGCACCAAGCTCGGCCAGACCTGCTCCGACGCGGCGTCCACGGCGGCGGCCTACCAGCAGGTCATCACCAAGTACGGACTGCACGCCATCGACTTCGACCTGGAGGAGCCGGAGTACGAGAACACCGCGGCCGTCAGGAACGAGATCGGCGCCGCCAGGATTCTCCAGCAGAACAACCCGGGGCTGTACGTCTCCGTGACGACGGCCGGCACCGCGGACGGCACCGGCTGGTTCGGCAAGCAGATGCTGCTGGAGGCCAAGTCCCAGGGATTCACCCCGAACAACTTCTCCATCATGCCGTTCGACGGCGGTTTCAACGGGGCGGCGAGCCAGACCGGCGCGCTGACCAACTTCAACTCGATCCTGCAGTCGACCTTCGGCTGGAACCAGGCGACCGCGTACGCCCACGAGGGCTTCTCCGGCATGAACGGCCGCAGCGACACCGGTGAGTTCTTCACGCAGGCCGACTTCCAGACGGTGCTGGACTACGCGACGAGCCACCACATGGACCGCTTCACGTTCTGGTCCCTGAACCGCGACCGGCAGTGCAGCCCGCCCGACAACGGGGGCCGTACGTCCGGCACGTGCTCCAGCGTCACCCAGAACCCCTGGGACTTCGCGACGTACTCGGTGAAGTTCGCCGGCGCCACCCCGCCCACCACCCCGCCGGCACCGACCCCCACGCCGACCCCCACCCCCACGCCCTGCAAGCCCGCGTGGAGTTCGAGCGCGGTGTACACGCAGGGGAACGAGGTCTCCTACGGCAAGCACAACTGGAAGGCCAAGTGGTGGACCCAGAACGAGGTGCCCGGTGCCTCGGAATGGGGGCCGTGGCAGGACGAGGGCGCCTGCTGAACCTCTTGACGTGTCTGGTTCAGACCTTTAGGTTCACGGGTCACCGGCAGCCAAGGATGCGTTCAGCGTTCACCATGCTGAACGCCTCCTTGGCTCGACGAAGGGACCCCCCACATGACCCGATCCCGGCTCCTGGCGCCGACCACCATGACCCTCGCCCTCGCCCTCACCCTGCTCGCCGGCCCCGGCGCGAGCGCCGCCGACCCGCATGCCGCACCCGGCGGCACCTTCGACCTGTCGGTCTGGCAGCTGCAGGAGCCCGTCGGCTCCCCCGGCCACCCGACCACCATCCCGTCGTCCCGGCTCCAGGGCGCGAACGGCTACCAGGACGCGTACTTCTACACCGACACCCGCGACGGGGCGATGACGTTCTGGGCGCCCGAGAAGGGCGTGACGACGCCGAACTCGAACTACGCCCGCTCCGAGCTGCGCGAGATGAACCGCGACGGCAGCGCCGCCGACTGGGCGCTGTCCGGCTCGCACCGGATGAGCGCGACCCTGCGGGTGGTGTCCGTGACGAAGAACGTGTGCGTCGGGCAGATCCACCTCGGCAGCGGCGGCTCCTCCACCAAGCCGCTGCTGGAGCTGTACTACCACGCGAACGGCGACATCGTCCTCGGCACCGAGAACTCCCCGTCCGGCGGGCAGACCGCGCACGCCGTGGGTCATGTGGCGGTCGGCAGGACCTGGAGCTACACCATCGCCGTCTCCGGCGGCGACACCATCGACCTGACGGTCGACGGCACCACCACCCACTACGGCATCCCGTCGTCGTTCCAGCGGTACAAGCAGTACTTCAAGGCCGGCTCCTACAACCAGTCCTCCTCGGACAGCACCACCGACGGCGCCCGCGTCGCGTTCTACGGCCTCACGCTCAAACACGGGTGACACGCCGCGCGACCTGCGCGATTGGTGCAAATGGCCGCACGGTCGTAGCGTCGAGTGAACGCGGTCGGACACAGAACGACAGTGGGAGCGGCCATGCGCGGATCACTGGTGGGAACGGCAGCCACCCTCGCGGCAGGGGCCCTGCTGACAGGGGCGATGACGACGGCCTCGGCCAGCCCGCCGGCTCCGGCCGCGACGAACGCGAAGTCCGAGACGACACGGCCCGTGCTGGTCGACTGCTTCTTCCACCGGAATGTCCGCCCGGCGGACTTCATCCTCGCCTGCGGCGACGGCAACAGCCGGCTCTCCGGACTCCACTGGACCGAGTGGGGTCCGGACGGGGCCAAGGCCGTCGGCGTGAACTGGGTCAACGACTGCACTCCGTACTGCGCGGCCGGCACCTTCCACAGCTACCCGGTCGTCGTCCGGCTCACCGGCGACAAGCAGTGGAAGCGCCACCCGTCCTTCGCGCGCTACACCCAGATGACCCTGACCTACACCGCCGCCCGGCCGGACGCCTTCAAGCAGGTCATGACCTACCCGCTGTGGGACTGACCGCCCCGGCGTCAGCGGGCTCGGTCCCGGCAAATTGCGGTGCGGCGGTTCGTACACCTCTGCGACCATGCCGCAATGCGCGACACCCTCGAACAGCTGGTCGTACGGCACACCCACCGCATCCCCGCCCCCGCCGGACCCGCCGGTCACGGCGAGGTGACGACGCGGCAGTTCGACGCTGCGCTGATGTCGGTGGGCGTCAAGCTCTCCGCAGCCGCCCTCGAGCACCTGTCCTCCCTGTCCGAGGGCGTGGTCGTCGACACGGCCGTCCGCACCCTGGCGACGGTCCGCGAGCTGGTCGGCGACCATGTCGAGCACAATGTCTACTTCGTCGACTTCCCGGCGAACGTCCCCGACACCGTCCAGTTCTGGATGCGCTGCGTCGAGGACGCGCTCGCCGACGACTCCACCCGCACGGGCACGCTGAAACAGTTGATCAGCGGGGTGGTGGACCTGCTGACCCTGCCGTCGTACGGCCGCTACCGGCACACCTACGCCGAGATGCTCGCCCGGCACGACGAGCTGATCCCGGCGGCGGGCGACCGCCTGACCGTGCTGGACCTCGGCGGTCCGCTGGACGACGAGGTCACCGCGCTGTACCTGGCCCTGGCCGGCAGCAGCACCCCGCTGGGCGAGGACGGCCTGCGCGACCTGGAGGTGCTCGCCGGGCACGGCGTGGCCGGGCCGCAGCCGGAGGCGATTCCCGTGCGGGAGAACCGGGCCGTGGTCAACCGGGCGCGGCTGCGGGAGGGGGCGGACCTGCTGCTGGACACCGTCACCGACGTGCTCCGCCTGGCCTGCGCGCTGTCCGGCGGTGACGTGACCCTTCAGGAGCCCACCCGGTTCCGGGCACTGTCACGGCCGGTGCGCCGCGCGCTGCTCGCGGGACTGGACGCCGTCGTCGCCGCCTCCCCCGCCAAGCTGGCGGACGTCTCCGCGCACCGGGAGGCGTTCAAACGCCTCGGGGAGCGGCTGCACCCGCACGAGTACCCGCGGTGGCCGCACGCCGCCGACGTGTTCGCCGTCGCCCGCGGTGAGCAGCGGGCGCGTTCCTTCGAGGGCCGCGTCGAGGAGCTGCTCGGTGCCGGCGACGTCACCGGGGCGGTACGGCTGCTGCGGTCCGCGCCGGGGAAGCTGTTCCGTTCCCTGGACCGGCTGCTGCGCACGGCCCGCACCCAGGAGGAGCGGGACACGGTCGCCGGCGCGGCCGAGGAGGTCGCCGGCGAGGTGTCCGGCCGGGTGCTGCTGTCGGTGCGCGAGCATCTGCTCAACCGTGCCGGGGCGGGCGAGGGCCACCGGGTGTTCGTGGGCCGGCGGGGCCGTGCCTGGGTCACCGGCGACACCCGCCCGCCCCTGCTGCCCCCGGAGCGCGAGCGGCTGATCACCGCGCTCGACGACGAGATCGGCCGCCGGCTCCCGGCCGTGGACCGGCTGCTGGTCGACCCGGACATGCTCGATGTGGCGCTGCCGCTCAGCGGCAAGGCGACCGCGTCCGGCCTCGGCGTGCTGCCGCGCGGCTCCCTCTCGCCCGTCGACGGCGAGCTGCTGCGCTTCTTCGTGTACTGGAAGGAGTCCCGTCTGCGCACCGACTACGACCTGTCGGCGCTGCTGCTCGACGCCGGCTACGACACGGTCACCTGGCTGTCCTGGACGGCCCTGTCCGACGTCGAGGGGGAGCACTCCGGCGACATCACCGAAGCCCCCGACGGCGCCTCGGAGTTCATCAATCTGCGCCTGGGTGCCGTGCGCGGCACGTTCATCGTCCCGCAGGTCCACATCTACTCCGGCGAGGGCTTCGAGGAGGTCGAGGAGTCCTTCTTCGGGTTCATGCTGCGCGAGACCGAGCAGGACGGCCGTCCCTTCGAGCCGCGCACGGTACGGATGAAGTCGGAGCTGCGCGGACCCGGCCGGGTCGCGCTGCCGCTGGCGTTCGTGCGCGGCGCCGACGGCCGGTGGCGCGCGAAGTGGCTGCACCTCTACCTCAAGGGGCATCCGGCGGCCAACCGGGTCGAGGGCAACCAGGTGTCGGTGGCGACACTGCTGCGCGGCATCGTCGAGCGCGAGTACCTCACGGTCGGTCACCTCGCCGGGCTGCTGGCCGAGCGCGGCACGAGGGTGACCGAGTGGGACGGTACGGAGGCGGTGCCGGACGGCCCGGTCACCTACCTCGGCCTGCAGCGGCCGGAGGGCCTGCACCCGGACTCCCGGATCGTCACGCCGGAAAACCTGCGCGACCTGATCCCGGAGTGACTGCTAGCGTGGGCGACGGCGAGGCCATGAAGGGGCTTCCTTCTCCTTCTCTTGTCATGAGATTCGATGCCAGTCCCTTCGCTCTCCTCGCCCTCGACGTCGGCCCCGTGGCACCTTCCGGTACCACGGGGCCCCGTCGTGCGTGCCGTGCCACCCTGGCTCAGGCGAGCTCGACCAGCAGGTCGCCGCCCTCCACCTGCTGGATCCGGTTGATGGCGAGGCGCGAGACCCGGCCCGCCTTCGGCGCGGTGATGGTGGCCTCCATCTTCATCGCCTCGATGGTGGCGACGGTGGCACCGGCCGCGACCTCGTCGCCCTCGGCCACCGCCAGGGTCACCACACCGGCAAAGGGCGCGGCGACGTGGCCGGGGTTGGCGCGGTCGGCCTTCTCCGTCACCGGCACGTCCGAGGCGGCGGCGCGGTCGCGGACCTGGATCGGGCGCAGCTGGCCGTTGAGGGAGGACATCACGGTGCGCATACCGCGCTCGTCCGCCTCGCCGACCGCCTGCAGCTCGATCAGCAGCCGGACACCGGGGTCGAGGTCGACGGCGTACTCCTTGGCCGGGCGCAGTCCGTAGAAGAACGCCTTGCTGTCCAGCACGCTGGTGTCGCCGAAGGCCTGCCGGTGCGTCTCGAACTCCCGCGTGGGGCCGGGGAACAGCAGCCGGTTGAGGGTGGCGCGGCGGTCCTTGCCCAGACCCTCACGGTCCTCGACGGACAGCTCGGGCGCGGGCTTGGGCGCGGCCCGGCCCCGCAGCGCCTTGGTGCGGAACGGCTCGGGCCAGCCGCCGGGCGGGGTACCCAGCTCGCCGCGCAGGAAGCCGATGACCGAGTCCGGGATGTCGAACCTGTCGGGCGTCTCCTCGAAGTCCTCCGGGGAGACTCCGGCGCCGACCAGGTGCAGGGCGAGATCGCCCACCACCTTGGAGGACGGGGTGACCTTGACCAGGCGGCCCAGGATGCGGTCGGCGGCGGCGTACATGGCCTCGATGTCCTCGAAGCGGTCGCCGAGGCCGAGGGCGACGGCCTGGGTGCGCAGGTTGGACAGCTGGCCGCCGGGGATCTCGTGGTGGTAGACCCGGCCGGTCGGGGAGGCGAGGCCCGCCTCGAACGGCGCGTAGATCTTCCGCACGCCCTCCCAGTACGGCTCCAGGTCGCCGACGGCCTGCAGGTCCAGGCCGGTGGGACGGTCGGAGTGGTCGGTGGCGGCCACGAGCGCCGACAGCGAGGGCTGCGAGGTCGTACCGGCCATCGAGGCGACCGCGCCGTCCACGGCGTCGGCGCCCGCCTGGATCGCGGCGAGGTAGGTGGCGAGCTGGCCGCCGGCCGTGTCGTGCGTGTGCAGATGCACGGGCAGGTCGAACTCGCGGCGCAGGGCCGAGACGAGCTTGGCGGCGGCCGGGGCGCGCAGGAGGCCGGCCATGTCCTTGACCGCGAGGACGTGCGCACCGGCCTCGACGATCTGCTCGGCCAGGCGCAGGTAGTAGTCGAGGGTGTAGAGCCGCTCGGCCGGGTCGTTCAGATCGCCGGTGTAGCAGAGGGCGACCTCGGCGATCGCGGTGCCCGTCTCGCGTACGGCATCGATGGCGGGGCGCATCTGACCGACGTCGTTGAGGGCGTCGAAGACGCGGAAGATGTCGATACCGGTGGCGGCGGCCTCCTGCACGAAGGCGTCGGTCACCTCGGTCGGGTACGGGGTGTAGCCGACGGTGTTGCGGCCGCGCAGCAGCATCTGCAGGCAGATGTTGGGGACGGCCTCGCGCAGGGCGGCCAGCCGCTCCCAGGGGTCCTCGGCGAGGAAGCGCAGCGCCACGTCGTAGGTGGCGCCGCCCCAGCACTCCAGGGAGAGCAGCTGCGGCAGGGTGCGGGCGACGACCGGGGCGACGGCGAGGAGGTCCTTGGTGCGCACGCGGGTGGCGAGCAGGGACTGGTGGGCGTCGCGGAAGGTGGTGTCGGTGACCCCGATGACCGGCGACTCGCGCAGGTGGCGGGCGAAGCCCTCGGGGCCGAGGTCGACCAGCCGCTGGCGGGAGCCGGCCGGGGGCTCACCGGCCGGCAGCGGGGGCAGCTTGGTGACGGGGTCGAGCAGGTCCGGGCGTTCGCCGTGCGGCTTGTTGACGGTCACGTCGGCGAGGTAGGTGAGGAGCTTGGTGCCGCGGTCCGCGGAGGAGCGGGCGGTGAGCAGGTGCGGGCGCTGCTCGATGAAGGAGGTGGTGACCCGGCCCGCCTGGAAGTCGGGGTCGTCCAGGACGGCCTGGAGGAACGGGATGTTGGTGGCCACGCCGCGGATGCGGAACTCGGCCACGGCACGCCGGGCGCGTCCGACGGCGGCCTTGAAGTCCCTTCCCCGGCAGGTGAGTTTGACCAGCATCGAGTCGAAGTGCGCGCTGATCTCCGTGCCGGCGTGGGTGGTGCCGCCGTCCAGGCGGATGCCGGAGCCGCCCGGGGAGCGGTAGGCGCTGATCCGGCCGGTGTCCGGGCGGAAGCCGTTGGCGGGGTCCTCGGTGGTGATACGGCACTGCAGGGCGGCGCCGCGCAGGGTGATGGTGTCCTGGGCGAGGCCGAGGTCGGCGAGGGTCTCGCCGGAGGCGATGCGCAGCTGGGCTTGGACCAGGTCGACGTCCGTGACTTCCTCCGTCACGGTGTGCTCGACCTGGATGCGCGGGTTCATCTCGATGAAGACGTGGTTGCCGTCGGGGTCGAGGAGGAACTCGACGGTGCCCGCGTTGCGGTAGCCGATCTCGCGGGCGAAGCGGACGGCGTCGCCGCAGATGCGGTCCCGCAGCTCCGGGTCGAGGTTGGGGGCGGGGGCCAGCTCGACGACCTTCTGGTGGCGGCGCTGGAGGGAGCAGTCGCGTTCGAAGAGGTGGATGACTTCGCCCTCGCCGTCGGCGAGGATCTGCACCTCGATGTGGCGCGGATCCACGACGGCCTTCTCCAGGAAGACGGTCGGGTCGCCGAACGCGGCGTCGGCCTCGCGGGAGGCTGCCTCGATGGACTCGCGCAGCTGGGCGGGGTCCTCCACGCGGCGCATGCCGCGCCCGCCGCCGCCCGCGACCGCCTTGACGAACACCGGGAAGCCGATCTCCTCGGCGGCGCGCACCAGTTCGTCGACGTCGGTGGAGGGCCGGGACGAGCCGAGCACGGGGACGCCGGCCGCCCGGGCGGCGGCCACCGCGCGGGCCTTGTTGCCGGTCAGCTCCAGCGTGGCCGCGCTCGGGCCGACGAAGGTGATGCCCGCCTCCTCGCAGGCGCGGGCCAGTTCCGGGTTCTCGGACAGGAAGCCGTAGCCCGGGTAGACGGCGTCGGCGCCGGCCCGGCGGGCCGCGCCCACGATCTCCTCCACGGAGAGATACGCCCGCACCGGATGCCCCGGCTCCCCGATCTCGTACGCCTCGTCGGCCTTCAGCCGGTGCAGCGAGTTGCGGTCCTCGTGCGGGAACACGGCGACCGTGCGCGCGCCGAGTTCGTAGCCCGCCCGGAACGCGCGGATCGCGATCTCTCCACGGTTGGCGACCAGCACCTTGCGGAACATCCTGGATTCCCTTCAGCTGCCTGCCGGCGACGAACACCACGGTGTCAGCCACGCCCTGCCGTACCTCGCGGCACACCCTAGGGGGTGCCCGCACGTCTCGACGTGCGAAAACCATCACATCGACGGGGTGGGCGGCGCCACACCCACGCACTCTGGCATCAGCATCGCAGGGATGTCATCGCCGCGTCGTGCGGACGCTCGGCGGCCGACGGAGCGGACACGGCGCGGGGCGGGGCGGGCGTGGGGCCCACCGGCCCGGCGGAAGCGGGGATCACCGGCGGCGCGGCGGGCGCGGGGCCGCCGGGCCGGGGCCGGGCGGAGACGCGGCCGCCGCCCCGGGTCCCCGCGGGGACGGGGCCGCGGTGGCGCGTGGGCAGCAGGGACCGCAGGTACGCCCGCAGGGGTGTGCGGCGGCCGTGCAGGAGGCCGAGGACGATCGCCGAGCCCACCGCGACCAGGTGCTCGCGCCCGGCCAGGTTGGGCACGGCGAGGGACTCCCAGATCATCGAGCCGCCGGTCAGGAGGAACATCACGGGCGCACGTCTGATCACCGAGAGATAGGTGAACAGACCGACGACGGCCGCGGAGGGCCCGGTGTCGAGCACCCGCCCGAACGCGTGCGGCAGGCCGAAGCCCCACCAGCCGGGGCCCAGAGCGATCATCGCCCGGGCGGTGAGCGTGCCGGCCAGGGTGGTGACGTAGGCGATCACCAGGGTCCGGGTCCGGCCCAGGATCAGTTCGGCGAGTGCGAAGGCGAGGAACAGTGAGGTGATGCCCGCCCACACGGGCAGGTCGAGCGCGGGGACGTACAGCGACACGGGCGTGCGCAGCAGCGACAGCCACAGGGGGAGGTCACCGGTGACGCCCCCGAGCCGCCGGACCCACAGCCGGCCGAGCGGGTGCTGGGCGATGTCGTGGAAGAAGATCACGCCGAACGCGGCGACGAACCCCAGCAGGAGTGCGGACAGTCCGCGCCGCGTGAGGCGGTGCACCGGGTCGACGACGATGGCGTGCCACTCGGCCCGCAGTGTCCGCCCGGCGCACCGGACGAGCCGTGCGAGCAGTGAGCGGCACCGGTCGAGGTGCCCTTCAGCGGTCATGAGGCACGGCAGCCCATCGCCTTCGGCTCCCCCGTCATGTCCATCGCCCCCTTCACCCCGTTTCCGGCGGTCGGACCGTGCGGGGCGTTTTACCGACATTCAAGTGTTTCGGGCGCCATCGTATAGATGGAGGGATCTTTGAGGCCTGATCGGTGACAGTTCAGCGAGCCGCGAGACGGCCGTCAAGATCCCTTACAGGGACGCGCGGGTGTGGGAAGACCCACAGGTCCGCGGGGCCGTGATTCCGGCGCCGGGAGGCAACCTCCACTCCCGCGGACCCGTCCTCCGGAACAAGGCCCCCCCACGACTGCCCGGGGTCGTCCTCCGCACGGCCAACACGCGCTCGTGACCGCTCCGTTCACGGAACGAGCGCGGAACCACCGGCCACACATTCCGGCGTCCGGCGGGAGCGCGTCTTGACTTGGAGAGCGCTCCAACTCGTAGCGTCGCGGACGTCCGGCACGCGGGTGCCGGCGCCCGGCCTTCCCCACGGGATGCCGGGTGCCGCGATCCGTCGCTAGATGGAACCAGGGCAGACCAAGGCCCGTGCCGTACGGAACGACGATCGAGCGTGCAGGAAAGGCTGGGACATCGCATGCAGAAGCGCAGTCTGCGGGACCTCCAGGTATCGGCCATCGGCCTCGGATGCATGGGGATGTCCGCCTTCTACGGATCCGCCGACCGGGAGGAGGGCATCGCGACCATCCGGCGCGCCCTGGAACTGGGCGTGACCTTCCTCGACACGGCTCAGGTGTACGGCCCGCTGACCAATGAGTCGCTGGTCGGGGAGGCGATACGGGGACATCGCGACGAGTACGTGATCGCGACCAAGTTCAACTACCGCATGGACGACGCCGTCCCCGGCGACATGCGCACGATCGGCCGGCAGGACGGCTCCGCCGAGCACGTCCGTGAGTCGGTCCACGGCTCGCTGCAGCGGCTGGGCACCGACCGCATCGACCTGTACTACCAGCACCGGGTCGACCCGAACGTGCCCATCGAGGAGACGGTGGGCGCGCTCGGCGAGCTGGTCGCCGAGGGCAAGGTGCGGTACATCGGGCTGAGCGAGGCGGGCGCACAGACCATCCGGCGGGCGCACGCCGTGCATCCGATCACCGCGGTGCAGAGCGAGTACTCGCTGTGGACGCGGGACGTGGAGGACGAGGTGCTGCCCGCGTGCCGGGAGCTGGGCATCGGCTTCGTGCCGTACTCCCCGCTCGGCCGGGGCTTCCTCGCGGGCCGCTTCACCTCGCCGGACGAGCTGGACGAGAACGACTTCCGCCGCGCCAACCCGCGCTTCACGGACGCCAACCTGGAGGCGAACCTGCGGCTGGCGGCGAAGGTGAAGGAGATCGCCGCCGAGAAGGACGTGACCCCGGCCCAGCTGGCCATCGCCTGGGTGCTGGCCCAGGGCGAGGACCTGGTCCCGATCCCGGGCACCAAGCGGCGCGCCTACCTGGAGCAGAACGCCGCCGCGGCCGGCGTCGAGCTGACGAAGGAGGACCTGGCCCGCATCGACGCGGAGCTGCCCCGGGCGGCGGGCGAGCGGTACGACGAGGCGGGGATGCGGGCCGTCAATCGCTAGCGGCGAGGAGGCGCCGGGCACTGCCGTCGGGCGGCTGTGGGTCCGTTGCTTCCGGGGCCGGGAGGTGGCAGACGGGCGGTCTGGGGGCCGTAGCGGTTCCGGCCCGTCGGGAGCAGGAGGGCGCCTGCGGCGGCACGGAGTACCCGCTGCCGAAGACGACGCCCCGGGGGCGGGTTTCAGCGGTGCCTGGACGGTGGCGTTGCGCATCGGCCCGGGCCATGTAACCGCGCGGGCCCGGGCGGCGAAGCCGGCCGTTGGTGCGGCGGCCGGTTCGGTGGCGGTGCGTGGGAGGCGGTGACCGAACGCACCTGAGCGTGACCGGGGTTCGGACGCCGCCGTCCGACCGTGATGCGCGGCACATATGCGGGCCGCCCGCGGCAGGACACGACGACCGTCCCGCGCCGGCTGCGCAGTGCGGTACACCGGGGCCTGTGAGGAAGCACACGCGACGCCCAACAGCCGTGTGGGCGCGGGCCCTTGGGCCGCATGGCGCCCCTCCGGTGCGGGCCGTGGCGACCACTGTGCCCTCCCGTCTGCCACCATGGTCGGCGCCCTGACCGGGATGGCCCGGCCGCGCAGCGCAGCCGGCCCGACGGGTTCCGCCGGTCCCTCTCCCCCTCCCGGTTGTCGAGTACCCCGCCGTGTCCTCTGCCCCTGCCCTGCCCACGTCCGCGCCCACTTCCGCCCCCGCCTCGCGTTCGCCCTGGCGTTCCTTGCGGCATCGCGGCATGCGCTGGTGGTCGGCCGCGAACTTCGTCTCGAACGCCGGCACCTGGATGCAGCTCACCGTGCAGAACCTGCTCGTGCTGCAGATCACCGGTTCCGCCGCGGCGACCGGCCTGTCGATCTCCGTACAGGCGGCTCCGGCGCTATTCGTGAGCCTGCTGGGCGGCGCGGCCGTGGACCGCTGGCCCCGGAAGCTGACGGTCGCGGTGAGCCAGGCGCTGCTCGGCGCGGTCGCGTTCACCACGGCGCTGCTGGTGGCGCTGGACCGGATCGACATGCCGGTGCTGCTGGTACTGGCCGCCGTGACCGGCATCATCGCCACCGTCGACGGGCCGGCCTGTGCGCTGCTCGGCAATGATCTCGTGCCGAGGCAGGACGTGCCGTCGGCGATCGGTGTGGGCGCGCTCGTGCACAGCGCGGGCCGGCTGGCCGGTACCGCGCTCGCCGGAGTGACCGTCGGTTTCCTCGGCACGGCCTCCGCGTACGCCGCCAACGGGCTGTCGTTCCTGTTCGTGGCCGCGGTGGTGCCCTTCCTGCGGCCGGTGCACGGGGCCGTCGCCGAGCCGGCGGGCCCGGCACGGGCCGTTCCCGCGCCCGCGCCCGCGCCCGCGGAGATGAGCGTGCGCGAGGGGCTGAGGTTCTTCGTGCGCCGGCCCCGGCTGATGGCCCTCGCCGGGATCACCGGGATCAGCTCCGTCTTCGGCCGCAATTACGGCCTCACGCTCGCCGTTCTCGTCACCGGACCGCTCGCGGGCGGCGCCGGGTCGTTCGGCACCGTCTCCACGGTGCTGGCGGTCGGCGGCATCATCGGTGCGGTCCTCGGCGCCCGGCTGCGCAAGCCCTCCGTACGCACCGTGGGTCTGCTGGCGGCCGCCGGCGCCCTCCTCCAGGTCGTCGCCGGCCTGTCGCCGTCGCTGGCCGTGCTGATGGTGCTGGTGCTGCCCATGGCCGTGGTGGAGTCCGTCTCCGACACCGCCGGTACGGCGGTCCTGCAGACCGACCCTCCCGCCCATCTGCGCGGCCGGGTGCTCGGGGTGTGGAGCAGCGTCGGCACGGTGTGGAGCCTCGGCGGGCCGCCCCTGCTGGGTCTGCTCATGGAGTGGGCCGGTGCGCGCGGCGCGCTGGTCGCCGGTGGGCTGCTGATCGCCGGTTCGATCGGCGCGGGCCTGCTGGTCCGGCGGCGCGGCGCCCTGGTGCCGGTGACCGTGACCGCGAAGGACGGCGACGTGACCGGCCGCGAGGCCCTGTCCACGGCCGCCTGACGCCCGTTCCCGGAACTGGGCGGTCACTCCCGCGTGTGCTGCTCCCGGCCCGGCAGGTGGTACACGTGGAAGGCCTGTCCGATGACCGGCTGGGCCACGTTCCGCACGCGGACGCCGCCGCTGGTCATGCCGTGCTCGGTGCCGGCGTGTGCGTGTCCGTGCACGGCGAGGTCGGCGCCGCCGGTGTCGATCGCCTCCGCGAGCAGGTAACTGCCGAGGAAGGGGTAGATCTCCGGCGGCTCGCCGGCGAGGGTGTCCGGCACGGGCGAGAAGTGGGTCAGGGCGATCCGCACGTCGCAGTCGGCCAGGTCCTTCAGGGCGGTGTGCAGACCGTCGGCGCACCGGCGGCTGTAGCGGACGAACTCCTTCATGAGCGGTTCGCCGAACTCCCCGGCACAGCGTCCGACGAATCCGCCGCCGAATCCCTTCGTCCCGGCGACCCCGATCCGGGTCCCGCCCGCGCCGCTGACGACGGCGGCCTGCCCTTCCAGCACATGCGCGCCGGCGTCCCGGAGGATCGTGGTGACCTCCTCGGGCCGCTCGTCGTGGTAGTCGTGGTTGCCCAGGACGGCCACGACCGGCACCCCGAGGTCCTTGATCTCCCGTGCGACGACCGCCGCCTCCTCCGGGGTGCCGTGCCGGGTGAGGTCGCCGGCGAGCAGCAGGACGTCGGCGCACTCGGGCAGGGTCTCGAAGGAGGGACGCAGCGTGCCCTGGCTCTCGGGGCCCATGTGGATGTCCCCGACGGCCGCGACGCGGATCATGTCAGGTCCTCTCCGTGGTCGGGCGAGGAGGTCCCGGCGACGAGGATGTCGCAGTGGACGGGATGCCCCGCCAGTTCCTCCCGGGCCTTGTGGCAGATCTCGTCCCGGCACTGGGCGGACGGCACGGTGCCGGTCAGCAGGACGACGTCACCGCGCATCTCCAGTCGTACGCCGAGTTCCCCGAGGGGTCCGGCGGCCAGGTGCTCGGCGAGGTGGGCGACGCGGTAGTCCAGGTTCCCGGCCGCCGGCGGGCTCGTGTCGGTCATGGCTGCCCCTCCTGGGGGTCGATCACGTGCAGCCGTTCGAGGAGGAAGAGGAAGGCGGCCGGCATGGGCTGCTCGCCGCAGGCCGCCCGGACCTCGTCCCAGTCGACCTTCTCGCGCACGGCCCGGGCGACCGGCAGGACGGCCCCGAAGTCGCAGTAGTGCTCGGAGAAGGCGCTCAGCAGGCTGTGGATCAGGTCGGTCGGGGACAGGACGGGCATCAGCACCGAGTCGACCGGCAGGACGTGCGCGCGCTCGAGCAGGTCCTTGGTGACGGGCTGGTGCGCGAGGGCGAAGATGATGTCGACGTTCTGCCCGCGGCAGGTGGTCTTCAGCAGCCAGTCCTCGGGCGGGGTGCGGACGGCGAGGCCGGCCTCGCGCAGGGTGGCGGCGACCGTCTCGGCGTCGTCGGGCAGGACGCAGAAGTCGGCGTCGTGCTGGAGGTAGCGGCTGCCACCGTGGGCGTAGACGGCCACGCTCCCGGCGAGCGCGAAGGGGTGGCCGGCGCGTTTGAGGAGGGCGCCGATCTCCTTGGCGGCCTCCAGGATCGCCTGACTGCGGTCGTGCGGCAGGTCCGGCTGTCCCGGTGCGGACGCGGCAGGCCGGTCCGGGCCCTCCTGGGCGAGGCGCAGTTCGGTGACCTCCGGTCGCCGAAGGGGCGCGGTGTCCTCCCCGTTGTGTGTCATGACCTCTCCTTCACGGCACCCGGCGGCTCCCCGGGGCGGCCGGTTCGGCCCAGGGGTGGTACGGGTACCCGGCGCGACCGCACCGACACGGCGCACCGCCCGGCGGTTGGCGGCGGCCCGGTCCGCCGGGACGGCGGTCGGCAGAGGCGGCCCGGGACCGGGAGCAGACCCCGCAGACCCGCGGACCCTTGGGGTGCCGTCCCGGCGTGAGCGAGCGGGACCGCCGCGGAAGCGCGGGACCGGAACCCTTCCCGTGTGACGGGACCGGAACCCTTCCCGTGTGACGTGCGTCGTCTGCGGCCCGGGAGGACCCTGTAGGAGTGAAACCCCGGCTCAGGGCGGCTTCGCAGCAGATGTGGCAGTCGGCGCATCCGCTGCTGTTGCTCCCGGTCGCGCTCATCGTGGTGATCACGGTGGTGGACGTGCAGACCCCGTACAGCGTCCACCTGGGCCCGGCCCTGGTGATCGCACCAGCGCTGACGCCCTCCATCGCCGGTCCGCGGACCACCGCGGCCATCGGGGCACTCGCACTGGCCGCCCAGATCCTCATCGGGATCACCCACGGCGGGCTCGGCACCACGAACCACGTCGTGCAGATCATCACCCTCTCGGTGCTCTCGGTGCTGTTGGTGCTCTACAGCGCGCTGCGCGAGCGCCGGCAGGCCCAGCTGGCCCAGGTCCGCACGGTCGCCGAGGCCGCCCAGCACGTGCTGATGTGGCCGCTGCCCGAGCAGATCGGGCCGCTGCGGATCGCCTCGCTGTACCTGGCCGCCGAGGACGAGGCCCAGATCGGTGGCGACCTGTACGCGGCGACCCGGTGCGACGGCGCGGTGCGCGTCCTGATCGGCGACGTCCGCGGCAAGGGTCTCGCCGCCATCGGCGAGGCCGCCCTGCTGCTCGGGGCGTTCCGGGAGAGCGCGCACCGGCACATCCCGCTGGCGGAGCTGGCGGCCGTCCTGGAGCAGAGCATCGCCCGGCACGCCGCGGACCTGGAGCCGCCGGAGGAGGCGGGCGAGCGGTTCGCCACCGCACTGCTGGTGGAGATCCCGGACCGCGATCCGGTCACCCGGATGACCAGCTGCGGCCATCCGCCGCCACTGCTGCTGAGCCCGGGCCACGCCGTCACCGTCCCGAGTCTGCACCCGTCACCGCCGCTCGGGGTGCACAGCGGCACCGAGCACACGCTGGACGTGTTCTCCTTCGAGCCCGGCGACACCCTGCTCCTCTACACCGACGGCGTGGTGGAGGCCAGGGACGCCCGCGGCCGGTTCTACCCGCTCACCGAGCGGGCCGTGCACTGGACCGACGACAGTCCCGAGGCGCTGATGCACCATGTCCGGCGCGACCTGCTCACCCATGCCGGGGGCCGGCTGGACGACGACGCCGCGCTGATCGCGCTGCACCGCACGGCCGTGGAGCGGCGCCGCCACCACGGCCGGGTCTCCGGGTCGGACGCCTACCGGCACGGCTGAGGGCGACCGGCATGCGGTGTGCGCGGTGCGCCCCGACTGTCACGGCAGGCGTGCGTCCCGCCCCGAGTGGGGCGGGGCGGGACCGCACGCCCCCGGTCAGCGGACCGACTTGAGGTCGGTGATCTTCAGGGTCTTCAGGTCGGACTGCACGTCGATCCTGCTGACCTCGGCGTGCGGCCCGTCGCTCCAGGTGAGCGTGACCCGGCTGGTGGCGTGGCCGGCGCCGGAGCCGGTGTAGGTCACCTTCCACTTCACCGGCACGTTCTGTGCGAAGAGGATGCCGTCGGCGTGCTCCTTCTTCTCGAAGGCCGTCACTTTCCTCTGCGCGGCGGCGGAGAGGTAGAAGGCCCGCAGCGCCTTGGCAGCGTCGTCCGCGGACTTGTCGTCGGTGGACCAGACGGCGTCGATGTAGGCGCCGTAGAAGTCGGCCACGTGCTGGGTGACGTTGCGCGGGTCCCCCTGGGCGGAGGACACGGCGGCGGCGCGGGTGGTGTGGCCCGTGCCGGTGCCCGCGAGGGCGGGCGCCACGGCGGCCAGGGTGAGGCCGCCGGTGAGGACCACGGCGGTGAGGAGGGTCTTACGACTCTGAACGGACATGTGTCTCATTCCCCCGGTTTCGTAACGTCCGGGCCGATCCCGGCCGTCGACGGACCTTAAGACCGCATTTCCCTCGCGCCGGTTCCGCTTCTCCGGGCTTTTTTCCCACTCCCGTCACAGAACATGAGGCAGCCGGAAGGTTGTGCCGGATTCCGGTCGGATTTCCGCGCCCTTTCGGTCATTCCGCCTCGGGGGACCGGGAGTTGTGTCCCCTCGACGAGCCGGGCGAGGCGCCAGGCCGCGATGGCGTCCGGGTCGGTCAGGGCCCGGTGGACGGCGTGCGGGGGCGCCTGCACGCGCCGGGGGACCCGGGTGGCACGGGGGCTCGCGCTACCGGCCGGGGAGCCGCCCGGCCCGCCGCACACAAGGAGGCGGGGCCGGGGTCCGGGAGGTGGGTGCGGACCCCGGCCCCTGGTCGGTCACGGCTTGCGGGCGACCGCGCCGTACATCGCGATGTCCTCGTCGCGGATGTCCTTCTCGCCCGTGCCGTCGGGGTGCCACTTGTGCACCTGGACGATGCCCGGATCGGCCAGTTCCAGTCCCTCGAAGAACTCGTGGGCCTCGCCGAGGGTGCGCAACCGCATCGGCATGTTGCGGGCGGCGTACTCGCGGGCGACCCGGCCCACCTCCTCGGGGGCGAACTCGGCGGTGCCGATGGACATCGCCAGCCAGCTGCCGGACGGCAGCGGCTCCAGCAGCCGGTGTACGACACCGACCGCGTCGTCCTCGTCGAGCATGAAGTGGACGATGGCGATGACCGTGAGCGCGACCGGCTTGTCGAGGTCCAGCGTCTCGCGCAGTTCGGGGGCGTCCAGAATGGCCGCCGGGTCGCGGAAGTCGGCCTCGATGTACGAGGTACGGCCCTCGGGCGCACTGGCGAGCAGGCCCTGGGAGAGGGTGAGGACGATCGGGTCGTTGTCGACGTAGACGACCCGGGACTCGGGGGCCACGGCCTGGGCGATCTCGTGCAGGTTGGGCGACGTCGGGATGCCGGTGCCGATGTCCAGGAACTGGCGCACACCCGCCTCCTCGGCGAGCCAGCGCACGGCGCGGTTCATCCAGTCGCGGTTGGCGCGCATGTGGACCGGGAGCGCGGGCCACTCCCGGGCCATGGCGTCACCCGCCTCCTTGTCGGCGGGGTAGTAGTCCTTGCCGCCGAGGATGTAGTCGTAGATGCGGGCGGAGTGGGCGTTCTCGGTGTCGATCCGGTCGGCCGGCCATCCGTTGTCGGGCAACGCCGTGTCTCCCATTCGGGTCGAGGGGGGTGGGGGCTTGCGTACGCTCGGGTGGGTGGGTCACAGCTCCTTGCGGATGGCGTCGAGCAGGGCATCGGTCTTCTTTGCGGGCGCGGCCTGGGCGCCGAGCCGGTCCAGCGCCTCCCGGTACACCACGACGTCGTCGGCCTTGTCGAGGTAGACGGCTCCGACCAGGCCGTTGAGGTAGACGATGTCGGGCAGTTCGCGGGCCCGGAACCGGAAGAGGTGATAGGCGCCCGCGCGCAGCGCCGGGTGCGGGCCGTTGGCGAACGGCATGAGCTGCAGGGTGACATGAGGCAGCCGGTTGACCTCGAGGAGGTGGTCGATCTGCGCGCGCATCACCCGCGGTCCGCCGACCGGCCAGCGCAGCACCGTCTCGTCCATCACCACCCACACCCGCGGCGGGGCCTCGCGGGCCAGCAGCTCCTGGCGGCGCATGCGCAGGGCGACCCGGCGTTCGGTGGCCTCGGCGGAGGCGTGCGGATGGTCCGCGGCGAGCAGGGCGCGGGCGTAGTCCTCGGTCTGCAGCAGGCCGTGCACGAACTGGTTCTCGTACGCGCGGATCTGCAACGCGGCCTGTTCCAGACTGAGATAGGCGGCGAACCAGTCGGGCATCACATCGCGGTAGGTGTGCCACCAGCCGCGCTTGTTCGCCTCGCGCACGGACTGCAGGAAGGTGTCGATCTCGTCCCGGTCGGTGACGCCGTAGACCTGGAGCAGTTTCTCGGCGTCGGCGAGGCGCAGCCGGGCCACCTTGGCGGCCTCCATGCGGCGGATCGTGGAGTGGCTGACCCCGATGGCGGCGCCCGCCTCCGTGTAGCCGAGGCCGGCCCGGGTGCGCAGATCCTCCAGTTGCCGGCCCAGGATCATGCGCAGGACGGAGGGGGCACCACCCCAGTCGGTCTCCGCGGTCACGCCCCACACCCCCCTCACCGGGTCACAGTGACACCGTCGCACACGAGCGCTTCGGCCAACCCATTCGATCACGTTCTGGCCGAAGCAGCATGCACTTGGCTACTTGCAAATTTCAACTTGCCGGTTGCGGAGCGTTGTCGGCAGGTGCCACAGTGGACGGACTGCTCCGGCTGACCAAGGAGCGGGCGGCGCGGCCGGGTTGGGGAGACCGGGCCGCACCACGGCCTCGTGGGAGGCGGTGTGTCGTCTGCTGCGCGAGCGGCCGGCCACAGAGACGGCACCCCCACGCGAGGCCGGACGAAAGGCGCACGGCGATGGCTCCGCCCTCCCTCCCCCCACCGCTCCACCGACCACCCGGGGACCGGAGAGCGCCCCTGGCATCAAACCCGTCGCGCCTGCCCGCGGTACGCCACCAGCACCGGCCCGTGGACGACCCGGCCCGCGTCCCGCACCGGGATTCCGCCGACGCGGTGCAGACGCACCGGCCCCGGAAGATCCCCGACGGGGCACCCCGGCTCCCGGCCACATCCGACGGGGCGCACACCGACCGGCCACACCGGGCTCCGGAGACCGTCGACGGGGCACAGCCCGTAGCGGACGACACCGACACGGCACACCGACCGCCGGACACGACCGACCAGCCCGATCCCGTTCCCGACGACGAGGACCGGCCGGACCCCACCCAGGAACCACACCGGACACACCCCCACCTGAACACCGCCAACCGGCCACACCAGACTCCGGAAACCATCGACGGGGCACACCCCGTTGCAGACGACACCGACGCCGCACACCGAGCGCCGGACAGCGTCGGCCGGCCGGATGCCGGTCCGGACCGTGCGTACCGGCCGCGCCATGTTCCGGACACCGCCGAACGGCGGACGGACGCGCCGGTTGCCGCCCCGCGACCGGCCCCGGACACCGGCGGCCACCCGCTCCCCACGGCGCACGCCGTGGAACGTCCGCATCGGCCGCCGCTCCCGGCCGGTGTCCGCAGACCGCCCGGAGGCGAGCGCCTCGGTCGACTCCCTGGACCCCTCGGTCCCGACCGGCTCGCCTCCAGGGCCCCGCTGTACCGCTCCGCCGCCTTCGACCTCCGGGCCCAGCCGGCGGCCGTCGGTACGGCCCGCCGTGTCGTGCGGGAGCTGCTGACCGCCTGGGGCGTACCGCAACTCCGCCGGGACGACGCCGTCCTGGTGATCTCGGAGCTGGTCACGAACGCCCTGGTGCACACGGCCGGTCAGCGGATCGCCTGCCGGCTGCGCGGCACGGCGGACCGGATACGGATCGAGGTCGAGGACCGGGAGGGCGGCTCCGCGCTCCCCGTGGCGCGCAGTCCCGGTCCCGACGACCAGCACGGGCGCGGGCTGTTCCTGGTCGACGCGGTGAGCCTCGACTGGGGTGTGACGCCGCTGCCCGGCCGCCCCGCCCGAGTCGTCTGGGCGGAGCTGCCGTCCGGCCACGGCTGAACCCACGCCCGCCGTTCCGGCCCCCCGCCCGCTCCGGACCGTCCCCACTCGTCCGAAGGATTCCGATGCGCCACACCGTCCCCGTCCCCACCCCGTCCGCCGATCCCTCCTGGACCCGCACCCACCCCAAGTCCGGCTGAAAGAAACACACCGAGCTGAACCCGAACGCCCCACCCCGGCCCCACCGCGAAGGCACCGCAGCGGGGCGGGGCCGTGGGCACGGAGGGCCTCCCTCGGCCTTGCCCCGCCACCCGAACACGCCCGCGTCCCGGAACCCGCTCCAGCCCCGACCGGCCGGCCCCCCTCCACCCCGCCCTCACGCCATGTCCGCGGCACCCCGCCCAAGACCGAAACCACCCCCACCCCTGCCCCACCCACCCCCGAAGCCCGGTAAATTCGCCGTCGGTGCGGGGCGTCCGCATCTGTCGGGGCTCGGGGTTGGCGCGGGCTCCGGGTCCGCCACGCGGAGCGTTCCGTCGGGGGTGTGCATGGTCTGGTCGGTGATCCGCCGGAGGCGGGCCTCATCCGGGCTGCCCGCGCCCGGGCGGTGCGAACCCGGATACGGCCGGCACGCCCTGACCACCGAACGGCTGTTGCTGTTCACGCCCCGGACCCGGCTCGACGTGGCGGCGGCGCTCGCCGCCAGCGCGGACGCCGAGGCACAGCGGTGGCTCGGCACCCAGGCGGACCAGGTCCTCCCGGATCCCGGCACCCGCAGGGCCCTGCTCGCCTGGCGGCCGGCCGGTGACGACGGCCGCCGGCTGCCCCGCAAGCTGGCGCAGCCCTACGTACCCGGCCCGGACGATCCACTCCTCCTGGTCTGTGTGCGCAGATCCGACCTCGCCTATGCCGGCGCCCTCGAACTGGAGCACCGCACGGGCGAGATGGGCGGCTGGCTGGCGCCGGCCTGCCGCGGCCAGGGCCTGGGCGCGGAGCTGTTCCGCGCCGGTGCGGCACTCGCCCACACCCATGCCGGACTGACCACGGTCCGGGCGGGCGCGGAGCCCGGGAACACCGCGAGCCGACGGGCCCTGGCCCGCGCCGGCTTCGTGGCGGACGCGGGACCGCCCCGCCACACCCTGCCCGACGGCCGTGTGGTCGACGCCGTCTGGCACCGCCACGACAGCACGGCGGCCACCCGCTGCCGCTGACCACCCGCTCGCCCGCCCGTCCGGCGCCGCGAGCCATCCACCCCCCACCTTTCACGGAGAGCCCACGTGACAGACACCGGATTCAGCCCGGAGCGCATCGACACCGGCAAGCCGCACTCCGCCCGGATGTACGACTGGTACCTGGACGGCAAGGACCACTACCCCGTCGACGCCGAGGCCGCGCAGCGTGTGCTGGAGCTCTTCCCGGGGGTCAAGGACACGGCCTGGGCCAACCGCGAGTTCATGCACCGGGCCGCCCGCTTCGTCACCCGCCAAGGCGTCGACCAGTTCCTTGACGTGGGCACCGGGATCCCCACCGAGCCGAATCTGCACCAGATCGTCCAGACCGTGACCCCGAGCGCCCGCGTGGTCTACGCGGACAACGACCCGATCGTGCTGAGGCACGCCGAAGCCCTCCTCCACGGCACCCCCGAGGGCCGTACCGCCTATGTGCACGCCGACGTCCGGGAACCGGAGCGGATCGTGGAGTACGCCCGCGAGCACCTGGACCTCACCCGGCCCGTCGGCCTGTCGCTGGTCGCGCTGCTGCCGTTCGTCACCGACGAGCAGGACCCGCACGGTGTCGTCCGCACACTGCTGGACCCCCTGCCGTCCGGCAGCCACCTCGTGCTGTCCCACGGCAGCGGCGAGTTCGACCCGGAGGTCCGGGAGCGGATCGAGGCGGTCTACCGCGCCGGCGGCACCCCTGTCCAGGCGCGCACGCTCGCCGAGGTGACCCGGTTCTTCGACGGCCTGGAGCTGTACGAGCCGGGGGTCGTGCCGGCCCCGCACTGGCACCCGGAGCCGGGGATGCGGGTCCTCGGCGAGCAGCCGGTGTACGTCGGGGTGGCCCGCAAACCCTGATGCGGCGGCAGTGCCCATGGCCGACGTCCCGGGAGTGCTGTGCGCGGCTCACGGCGGCCGGAGCGGTGTGCGTGGTCACGGACGTGGAGCGGCGCGACACCGCCTCCGCCGAGCTGATGCGCCGCAACGGTTTCGCGGAGGAGGCCACCGTCAGCCTCTTCGTACGACCGCTCGCCGAGAGCCCCGGCAGCGGTGCCGGCCGCGCCCGTGACGCCTCCGCACCGCGCCGCCATCTCACCCGTGCGGCGGCCGAACGGGTCCGCTGAGGCGAACGGGGCGGGTGTGCCGTGATCACCGTCCAGAGGTGCCGGGCTCAGTCTCCGGCCCGCACGTGGGTGTCCAACGCCTCGGCGGCGACGCGCAGTCGTTCCGCCGCCGTGGCGCACGCGGCGGCCTGACGCTCCAGGGCGGGGCGGCTGCCCTCGGGTGTCGCGGGGCAGTCGCCCAGCGTGGCCGCGGTGGCCAGCAGTTTCCGGGCGCAGCCGTCCATGAGGGCGGCGTCGGCACGCAAGGTGGCGACGTGGGTGAGGAGTTCGTCGGCCGAGGCCGTGGTCGCTCGGGGGGACTCGGTCACCATGGCGGCTCCACTCGGCGGGTTCGGGGGTCAGGGTGTCACCGTGGCAGGAGGGCGCCGGCGCTGCGGTGAACCAGGACCTGGGGACAGGTGACGACGAACAGGGGCCTGGCCGTGCCGATGCCGAGCCGCCTCAGCGGTCCGGCGAGGGGTTCGGCCGCCGCGGTGTCCAGCCGCAGCCGTACGCCACTGCCGGGGTGCAGCCGCGCCGTGCCGTGGGCGCGGACCAGGGTGCGTACGGTGCTCTCGCCCCGCCGGCCGTAGAGGACCCAGTCGGCCTGCGGGCAGCGGATGCCCGGCCCGAGCCGGCCCTTGACGGCGAGGCCGAGGTCCCGGGACCGTACATCGATCTCTCGGCCCGTCAGGTCGGCCTCCGCGGTGGTCCGTATCGCGGGCTGGCCCCAGATCTCCCGGGCGACCACGCGGGCCTCCTCGCTGGTGACGGCCGCGCAGAGGACGTACCGGCCGGTGCGGCGCAGGTCGGCGCGGCGCAGCAGGTCCGCGGCGATGTCGTACCGGCGGGGCCGCCACAGGTCGTCGACCAGGACGGACAGGGCGATCTCGGTGTAGGGGCCGATGGTGGTGCAGCGGTGCTCGTGGAGCGACAGCACGGCGAGGGCCCGCCGGCCCAGCCGGCCCGGGGTCAGCCAGGTGACGCCGGGCAGCAGACCGCGTGCCGCGTCGGCGGGGACGGGGAAGCAGAGGTGGGCGGCGGAGGAGTCGTAGGAGCGCACCGGCACGTCGACCGGGCCGACCGTCGTGGGCACGGAACTGGTGGGCAGGGTGAGGAAGGGGTGGCCCTCGGGCGGGTGGGCGCGGTCCCTGGGCTGGTAGGCCTGGGTGCGCACGATGGGGCCCCGGTACGGCGTGAGCGCCTCGTCGACTCTCTCGCGGACCTCGGGGATGACCGTGCGCAGGTGCTCGATGTACTCGCGGAGCATGTGGCACAGCGGGAACTCGCGGGTGGGTCCGGGGTAGGCGATCACGTACCGGTGCGGGTGCGGGTCGAAGGCGGTGCTCGTGCTCCGGCCGTCCGGGGCGGGCACGAGGTCGTGCTGATTGGTGATGCTCGCGGTCCAGGTGCGCGGGTCGGCGGGCTTCCCGGTGCCGGCCGGGGAGCCGACGGTGACGGCGTGCGTGACCCGGTAGGTGCGGCAGAACTCCTCGTCCCGTGCGAGGTTCAGCAGCGCGGTCCCGCCCTCGCCGTGCCCGACGAACGCGAGGTCGGCGCCGCGCGGGATGCCGTGGTCCTTCAGGGCGGCCAGGACCGAGCGGGTGCGGGACGAGTCGGTCGTGAACAGCGTGCGCCAGGCGTCGACGTAGTCCTGCGGGGAGTCGTTGCGGGGGCGGCCCGGTGCCGTGTCCGGCGCCTGGACGACGTAGCGGACGACCCCGTCGGGACCGCGCACGTTCTGCACGAGGATCCGCCCGCCGGTGGACAGCACCTCGATGTTCCGCAGGAACCCGAGGAACGAGCCCTCGGTGGCGATGAACTGCTTCTCCTGGTCGGTGAGGTCGACGGGCTCGGCGGCGACCGCCGCCTTGTCCACGGCCGCGAGGTGTGCCGTCGCACCCGAACTCCGACACCGGCCGCCCGTCGATCTCCAGCACGACTTCCAGCAGCTTCTCAGCGCCGGCCTTCTGC
>NZ_JBSFKD010000048.1:0-3063 GCF_053598395.1 Streptomyces sp. NPDC001135
GGCGTGCCCGGTGCGGGCGGGGTGGCCCGCGCCGGCACGGCGCGTTCCCCGGCGGGACTGCGCTGTCCGGTGCCGACGCCGGTTTCGGCCGCGTGGCCCGGGGCGGTCGCCGCCCGCGCCACGCGTCGCAGGTGCCGCGCGAGCTCGCCGGCCGTCGGATAGCGCTCCTGCGGCTGCTTCGCCATGCCCTTGGCGACGATGTCGTCCAGCTCCGCCGGGAGCCCGGCGACACCTTCCGAGACACGTGGGGGCGGCAGCTCGATGTGGGCATGGCACTGGGCTGCGAACTCCTCGCCGGGGAAGGGGCTGCGACCGGTCAGGCACTCGTAGAGCACGCAGGCGAGCGAGTAGACGTCGATCCGCGCGTCGGTGCCCGTCCCCAGGAAGCGTTCCGGGGCCATGTACTCCGCGGTTCCGACCGCCTGGGTGGGCGCGGTGACGGTGATGCCGCGTCCGGAACGGGCGATGCCGAAATCGACCAGGTAGACGAAGGGGGCGCCGCTGTGCCCCTTGCTGAGCAGGATGTTCGACGGCTTGACGTCCCGGTGGATCACATCGGCCTCGTGCGCGGCGTCGAGTGCGTCGGCGACCTGTGCGAGGATGTCCGCCGCCTCCGGCAGGGTCAGCGGGCCGCGGTCGCGCAGTCGGCTGCGCAGGTCCTCGCCCTCGACCAACCGCATGTCGAGGTAGAGGAGGCCGTCGATCTCGCCGTAGTGGTGGATGGGGATGATGTGCGGCTCGTTCAGCCGCGCCACGATCCGCGACTCACGCTGGAAACGCTGCCGGAACTCCTTGTCGAGCTGCAGCCGCGGGGAGAGGATCTTGAGTGCGACCTCTCGGTCCTGGCTCAGGTCGTACGCCCGGTACACCTGCCCCATGCCGCCCTCGCCGAGCACCTCGCACAGCACGTAGTCGCCGAGTCTGTCGAAGCCCCCGAAGCTGGGGGCACCCGAACCGCCGGCGGAGGATTCCCCGACGGCCGGCACACGACGTTCGTCCGACTCACCGTCGCGCATGTGCGGAGCCTCCTAGCTCCGGTGGCGCAGGTACGGGCCATTCTACGTCCGCGCGCCGGGCCGCGCTCCGGCAGCGTGGCGGCGTGGCCTGCCCGGTCAGCGTCCTCGTCGGCCGTGGGCCGTTATGCGAGGGCCTGTGCGGGTACGCGTGTGCGCACTGGACCATCCGGTGCGCGGATCAGCCGTTCCGGATACGCGGAAAGCGTTCAGTTCCCAGGTCAACGGCTCGGCCACTGAATTCTTTCGGCCACGTCCGGCACGTACGGAGCCGATCCCGTGTCGGCGGTACGGCACCGGGTACGCGGTGCGGACGTTCGACCCCCTGGAGGGAGACATGCAGCGAGGCAGTGACCGGCTGAGCGTCCACCGGGACGACGAGATGAAGCACGAGCTGAAGGGTCTGCTGAGGTCCGGGCATCCGACACGGGTGGAGGAGTGGCACGATCCGGAGCCGGCCGCGGACGACGACCCGGAGGTGTGGAGCGGGCCTGTGGGCGGACTGGGTTCGCCTGCGTCGCTGGAGCGGGTGCGGACGGAACTGGCCCGCACCCTGAGCCGCGGTTGCTTCCCGGCGACCGCACGGGACCTGGCGCGGATGCTGCGCCGGCGGAACGCGCCGGGCACGCTGTCCGACGCGGTGGCGGGGCTGCCGCACTCGGCGCGTTACGAGAACGTACAGCAACTGGCCGAGGCGCTGGTGGGCCGCGGATGAGCCGGGGCCAGGCGGCCGAGATCGCGAGCGGGGCCGGCGTCGACGTCGAGGTGGCGACCACCCGGTTCCTGCTGTACGGGCTGCTGCCCGGCTGGTTCGTGCCGGGGCTCGCCGACTGGGTGATGCACCGGCGCACCCGGATCGAGGAGACCGCGGGCACCAAGGAGTCGGTGATCCACGCGCTGATGATGGCGGAGGTCGGTCTGCCGATCGCGCTGACCCTGCGCTACCGGATCAACCCGCTGCTGCTGAGCGTGCAGCTGGGGGCCGCGGCGGTGCACGAGGCGACCGCGCTGTGGGACGTGCGCACGGCCGTCGACAGCGACCGGGAGGTCAGCCCGATCGAGCAGCACCTCCACAGCTTCCTGGAGTCGCTGCCGCTCGGTGCACTGGTCTCGCTGATGTGCCTGCACGCCGACCAGGTGCGGTCGCTGCTGCGGGGCGGGCGCGGCGACCCGGACGCCTGGCGTCTCGTGCCGCGCCGGCGCCCGCTGTCGCCCGGCTATCTGGCGGGCATCGGCGTGGCGATCGGCGCCTTCGTGCTGCTGCCGTACGGCGAGGAGCTGTGGCGGTGCCGGCGGGCGGCCCGGGCGGGCAGGCGGCGTGCCCGCGCCGAGCGGGCCGTGCCGAGGAAACGGAAAGGGAACTGAGCATCATGCGTATCGCGTTTCTCGTGGCGCCCGAAGGCGTCGAGCAGGTCGAGCTGACCGAGCCGTGGAAGGCGGCGTCCGACGCCGGGCACGAGCCGGTGCTGGTGTCGACGAAGCCGGGGAAGATCCAGGCGTTCGAGCATCTCGACAAGGCGGACACCTTCGACGTGGACGAGGTGGTGGGTGAGGCGTCGGCGGGGTCGTTCGGGGGTCTCGTGCTGCCCGGCGGGGTGGCGAATCCGGACTTCCTGCGGATGGACGCGGCGGCCGTGGCGTTCGTGAAGGACTTCTTCGACCGCAGCCGTCCGGTCGCGGCGATCTGCCACGCGCCGTGGACCCTGGTGGAGGCGGACGTCGTACGGGGCCGGGTGCTGACGTCCTGGCCGAGCCTGCGGACCGACATCCGCAACGCGGGCGGCACCTGGGTGGACGAGCAGGTGAAGATCTGCGACCACGGCTCCAACCAGCTGGTGACCAGCCGCAAACCGGACGATCTGAAGGCGTTCTGCGACGCGTTCCTGCACGTGTTCGCCGGGGATCCCGGCTGACCCGCGGCGAGTGGTGGGGGGGGCGGGCCCGCCGCGGGGGGCCCGCCCCCCCGGGCGGGGGGCGCGGGGGGCCCGCCCCCCCGGGCGGGCGGGCCCGGCCCCCCCCCCCCCGCGCGCGCCCCCCCCCCCCCCCCCCT